>CAZZMT010000114.1:0-10582 GCA_964655395.1 uncultured Candidatus Bathyarchaeia archaeon
TTCCTCGCCCTCTGGGGCTTGCAGTTCAATTTCTAGAATGTTTTTCAGCCGGGTGTAGCCTTCGCGTTCTTCCCTTGAGAGGGGAAGCTCGTCTAGGATGTACATGTATTCGAGGGTTTCCTCGTTTTGAACTATGGCTGCATAGGAGAAGGGCGGCTTAAGCGGGTAATATTCGATCTCTATGTAGCCTTCTGGAACACTCCACTTTTGGGTTTCAAGCACACCCGCCAGTTCGGCTTCATCCCAAAAAGTTTCTTCACGTTCTTTTTTGGCTGCGCCTTTCCAAAGCTTTAAACCAAACTTCAACTTTTTACAGTCCCCCGTTTAGGCTTGAACCCGAAATCTGTATTCTGGGCGGGTTTGCAACCACACCAGCACTGCATGTTAAGCGGATAGCTCCATAACCGCCTATGTAAAAGCCTGAGGCTTCCGCCTTGCATGGGAGATAAACCCGAAGTTCCACACCTTCTGTTGGCGTGTTTCCGAAGCCGCCTTCCAGCCAAGCCTTTGCCGAGTCGTTTTTGAGGGCGAGCCAGTACTGTTTGTTGCCTATGGCTGCTGGCGCTTGAATGTAGTTTTCGGCTGAGGCGTTTGCAGTTAGGGCTAAGGTTAAAAGTTGGGTGGTTTTTGCCGCCACGTGGTCCATCAAGTCTTTCAGTTTCCATGTTTCGGAGGAAAACCTTATGGCGTTTGCGTAATCCATGAATGAGGCTAGGAGGATGCTGGATACGGCGATTAAAGCAAAGAAAGTGTAGAGGTAGCCCGGCGTTATGGCTGGCATTTTAGGGGTTCACCCTTTGAATGTTTATGTGGCAGATGTAGGTTTCGAGGCTTACAACGGCGCCTTCCGCACCGCTTTGCACTGGCAGCCAAACCGTTGTTTTGGCGTCGTCGGAAAAGGCTTGGAGGGCAAGAGAGGAGACTGAACTGTTAAACTCGAAACGCGCAAAAGTTGAGGTGACGTTTAACACCGAAACTTTTAGGTGGAAACTGCCGTAGAGCGAAACCGCCCTAGAAACACTTAGGCTTATGATGTAGACGCGTATGACGTTCAAAGGCTTAGCCCCATTTGGATCTACAGCCAAGGCGGTTGCCACCGGCCTATAGCATAGGACAAGCTGCTGGGCGTTTTCATCCCTTTCAAAGTAGAGTTGCGTGGCCGTGGAGGCGCCTTGCCCAACTATTGTTCGGCTGTCGCCCTTGACAAAAAAGCCTGCTTGGCTTTCAGCTAAGCCTTCAAGCGTGTAAAGGACTTTTCCAACATATCCATTAAACACTGTATGCGATAAGGCTTGGTCATCAGTCAAAACTATGGTTAAGTTTTTAGCCAAAGGCTTCGTTTGGAAAACGCCTCCACAGTTTTCTAGGTAAACCGTTTTGGAGCTGCCAGTGGACCAAGCCACAAGGCGGACAGCGTCATCCAACGCCTGCATGTTTTGTTTGGCTATGGAAACTTTCAATTGGGCGGCTTCTGTGCTTATGCGGGCTATGGCAAACCCATAAGTGGCTGATATTATCACTATAAGGGAGGCGAACAGCAGTAGGTAAGTGACTGGAACAGCCAAACCCTTCCTTGAACCTGTAAGCCCTCTTAAACTTTTAACGTGCAACCTTTAACAGTCTCCTCTCTTGCAAACTTGCCAATTCAAACTTTTGGTGGTGCAGTTTAGATAAGATGGTGTGTGTAGAACAAAACTACACATAAAGATGCAGAATTCATAGTTAAACCCTATAAAAGTGCATGTTTATGGTGCTGAAAATAAAATGGGAGGAAAAGAGAGGGGAAGAGGCGTTGATTTTAGCTAGGCAACGGCTTCAACGTTTGTTTCCTTATAGTACTGGGCGTTCGAAGTGAACACTGTTATGCCAATGGTCAAGCCAATGTCATTCAATGAAAGACTGTCAGGATTCTTCATGTAAAGTATCATGCTGTATCCAGACTTCAAAGTCAAATCTTCATTGCCGCTCACAGATTGCAATATAAGCCATCCACCACTTGGATTCTTTAGGGTTGTGTTGGCGCCAGCCCCCACGTTGTCTATGAAAATTAAGTCTTCGGATATTCCGCCCTTGAATATAACGTAGAAAATATTTGACCAGTCAACGGTTTGTCCTCTAACTGTGACTTTGTCGATGACAACGTCTCGGCCGCCCGTGTTGATTATCAGAATTGCCCCTAGATAATAACTTGAGTTTTTGACCCACAAGTGGGGTTTTGTTAGAAACAACGCTTCTTCTTGTACTCTTGTAGTGGTGACGTTTATGGCGTATAACGTTACAACACCAGCCAGAAGCACTGAGACCACTAGAATAATGAGCGTTGTTACCACTGTGCTTAGGGCTTTCCTACTCTTTAACAGTTTCATTCTTTTCTCGCTCCGTGTCTGCAATTTTCAGCCTAGACTTAATATGATGGTTTGTGCGTAGAACAGAGCTACACATACCCGTTCAACAGTTCAACAAAACAAAAGTTTAAACAAGTTTAAACAATTCATAGGAAATTTTTATTTAGTCAGCCTTCCAAGACACGCTTTAGAAAAGCTGAGAGGTTTGATGGATGGCGAAAATGAAGACTTTGGGCGTTGCTATGGCTGCGATATGTGCAGCCCTCTACGCCTTAATAGGACGTCTAACAGATTTAGGCATAACCTTCGGAGGAGTCGCCTTCTGGCCAGCCGCCGTCATTCCAGCGGTTTTCTCTGTTCTCTTTGGACCTTGGGTCGGTGGGACGGGCGCAGCTATAGGCATATTTATTCGCGACATGCTATTCCACGGAGATGCCTTGCTGAGTCTTTCCGCCGGCGTGACGGCCAACTTCGCCGGAGGCTTTTTGATAGGCTATTTCGCCCGCAAAAGCCCAGACTGGAAGAAGATAAGCACAAGCATTTTCATAGGAAGCGTCACCATCGTGGCCGGCTTGCTTTTACCGACGGTGTTTTTGCCGACCGAATCTGAAATCTTCACTGGCTGGCCCGCCTGCGTCAGCCTCATAGTTTTCGGAGTAGCTGTTGTCGCAAGCATAGCCATCATGTTGGCTGTGGCGAAATTTTGGCCTGAATGGAGAAGTTACACAATTGGCTCCATCATAGGGCTTGGAGTCGCAAGCTTAATAATTGCCTTGGTTGTCTGGGGTTACAGCCAAATATTCTGGAGCCCTCAAGGCTACTTTAAATCCCCCATCCCGCCGGAATTCATGTCCTTAATATTCGTTTGGACTTTCGCAACAGAAATCCCGTTCGTCCTCCTCCTCGGACCACCCATAATAAAAGCTTGCCAACGTGCCTTTCCTTCACTTGCCCCACCGAAAAGTAGAGAGTAAGGGAAATTGAGAACAGCCAAAGCCTACAGCCCAGCTGGCATTTCAAGCTTCTTTGAAATATGCGATACCATGCCGGATGGAACGCCTATAACAGATCTTGAAAAGGTTGGTGCCAGAGGCGGAGGCTTTGGAATCCAGAAGGGCGTAACAACAGAGGTGCGGGTTTCAGAAGCCGAAAAAACAAGCATAGCAATCTACATTAATGGGAGGCTCGCCCCAGAAGCCGAAACCACGCGGACAGTTGTGGAAACGCTTCTGGAAAGGGCTGGGAACAACTTTCACGTTGAGGTTTGGCACCATGTTGACGTTCCAATGGGCGCTGGTTTCGGCACAAGCGCCGGCGGAGCCTTAACCACCGCCCTAGCATTGGCGAAAGCCTTGGGATTGAGGCTTACCCTCAATCAGCTTGGCAAAATAGCCCACAAGGCAGAAATCAAATGCAAAACGGGTTTGGGCACTGTGGCTCCGCTCACCATAGGCGGAGGATGCGTCATAACCGTTGAACCTGGCGCCCCCGGAACAGCCATAATCGACCGCATCCCAATATCGTCAGACTACGTGATTGTGGTTGGAACATTTGGACCAATACCGACAAAGGAGGTTTTGTCCTCGTCTGAAAAACGCTTAGCCGTAAACAAGTGGGGACGGCAAACCCTAGAAAAAATTTTGGCTGAGCCATCGCTGGAGAATTTTCTGGCTTGCTGCCGCGAGTTCGCCGAGAAAACAGGCTTCGCCACCTCGCGGATTCGCAAGCTTTTCAAGGCAGCGGACAAAGCAGGCGCCATTGGCGCGGCGCAAAACATGGTGGGCGAGGCCGTCCACGCCGTTGCAACGTCAGAAAACGCCAATGAAGTGGCTCAAACTTTTAAGAGGGTTCTCCCAGAAGACAAGGTTCTCGTGGCAAATGTGGAACTCTACGGGGCGAGACTGCTGGGATAATAGTTGGCGGCTAAAAAGTTCAAGGTTGTGGGCGTTGGCGGAACTTTCGACGAATTCCATAAAGGGCATAGAGCCTTGCTTTTAAAGGCATTTGAGGTGGGCGAACAGGTTTTGATAGGATTATGCACAGACGAGTTTGTAGCCAAAATGAAAAAGCCCCACCCTGTAGCCCCCTACAGCGAAAGACTTGCCGAGCTGAAAAACTTTCTAAAAGCCAACGGGTTAATGGAAAGGGCGAAAATAACACCGCTCAACGACGCCTACGGCACAACCCTCGAGAGAGGCTGCCTAGAAGCATTGGTGGTCAGCCGCGAAACAGAACCCACAGCCAGAAAAATAAACGAGGAAAGAGCAAAACGGGGGCTGGAACCCTTAAACATAGTGGTCATAGACATGGTTCCAGCGGAAAACCACAAGCCCATCTCCACAACACGAATCCGAAAGGGCGAAATAGACAGAGAAGGACGCCTAATAAAACGATAAACTAGCATGGAATTCTCACAGAAAATCTTAGAGGGAGGGCTAGAGAAAAAAGGTTACGTGGAACACCATTTTCAATCCGCTATAAGCTAGCGGAACTGGTGTTTTGAAAGGTCCAAGAGAAAAAGGACCTCGCCGTTCAAAATCTAGACTAAAAATCTAGAGAGGGGTATCCATTTTGCAGCTGCTAGTTTAGCGCAAAATTGACGTTTGGCAAGGTAAAAATAAGGCTTAAAACATACATATCCTCGGGTTTGAAGGGCTAATGCAAAGGACAGGCGTGGCTAAGCTTCCGCTTCATAATGGAAAGGCTCCGAAATGGCTAGTTGTCCGCATGCGAAAACTAGCCAAAGAAATAGTAACCATAATCGTTGACGAATATGGCACCGGCGAGTTTTTAAGGCGTCTATCCGACCCGTTTTGGTTTCAGGCTTTAGGCTGCGTTTTGGGCTATGACTGGCACTCCTCAGGCGTGACAACGGTTGTTACTGGGGTTTTGAAGCAGGCCGTAATCCCAGAAGAGCATGGCGTGGCGGTCTGCGGCGGAAAAGGCAAAATTTCACGGCAGACGCCGCTGGAGATTGGGCAAGTTGGCGAAAAGTTCGGGTTTTCTACAAACAAGATTGAAAGCCTCCAGTACGCCAGCAGAATAAGCGCAAAAGTGGATAACGTGGCTATTCAAGCGGGCTACCAGCTTTACCACCACGCCTTCTTCGTGGACGAGGATGGTAGATGGGCGGTTATCCAGCAGGGCATGTGCCCCCAAGACCGCACTGCAAGGCGTTATCATTGGCTTTCCGAAAACATTTCAAACTTTGTTGTCGAACCGCATAACGCCATTGTGGGCGACGCACGCCGCCAAATAGCCTTAGACATGACAGCCAAAGAAAGCGAGGGCTGCCGGAAAGCCTCCGTGGACTTGGCGTGTGAACCGCCCAGAAAGCTTATGCGCCTAGTAATGTCTATACGCCCAGCCTACCAGAAGTCGCTGGAAGACTGGCTTCCAGAAACGGCTCAAACAGCATGGACAGACTACAAGATAGACGTTTTATCTATGCCAGCCAACATAAACTGGAAAGCCCTTCAAGAGGTTTATGAGTTTCAGCCCCGAAACTACGAGGAGCTTTTAGGCTTTAAGGGCGTGGGCGCCGCCACGGTGCGCGGACTGGCGCTTATAGCAGAGCTAATCTATGGCGAAAAACCAAGCTGGAAAGACCCGGTGAAATACTCTTTTGCATATGGCGGAAAAGACGGTGTTCCCTATCCGGTGGATAGGCGAGCCATGGATGAATCCATTCAAATCCTCAGAAGGGCTGTGGAGGACGCCAAGCTCGGCGATAGGGAAAAACTAAACGCCTTGAACAGACTTAGAGTTTTCGTGCCCCCGTCCCGTCAATAGCCCAACTCTGTTTAATTTTTAGTATAACCAAAGCCGATCAAGCCGCCATTCATGTTTGCCAAACACCTCTCTCTCAGATAAACTTATATTTATGTTTCTAAGGTGTGTAGGCAAAATGATAGCAAAAATGCTAGGGTTAACATATGATACTGCTGTTAAGCATTGCAGCCTTCATAGGAAGCATGCTGTTGCTGTACGTGGGCTCAGAAGGAATAGTCCACGCAGCGACAAGGCTAGCCCACACGCTAAACCTTCATAAAGCAGTTGTTGGAACCGTTTTTGTCGCGTCAGTGACATCAGCCCCGGAGCTTTTAAGCTCGCTGACGGCAGCCTTCTATGGTTCTTCACACATGGCCTTGGGCAACATAATAGGCTCAAACATTTACAACGTTCCATTAATAATAAGCATATTCGGTTTAATCGGAACATTCAAAATCAAAAACTCAACAATAGGCAAAGAATGCCTATTCATGATGGGATTAGCAGCATTGCTAATGATTCTAACTTTGGTAACCCGCGTAGTGGCATGGTGGACTGGCATAATCTTTCTGGCTTTCTATCCAGCTTTTATATACCACTCAATCCGAAAAGGAAACGGAAATGGCGCCTCAGAAAATCCACAAAACAAAAGTTTGAAAAAGCTGGCGGCAGCCATGGTTTTAGGTGGGGCCGCATTAGTGGCTGGAACCTTCCTTCTCGTATACAGCGCCATCGAGTTGGCTGAGCTTTTCGGCCTGAGCCAGTTCTACGCCGGGCTTACGATCATGGCTTTGGGCTGTGTTGTTCCAGAAGTCGCCGTTTCAGTGGCTGCAGCCCTCCACGGTGAGCAAGAGATATCCATCGGCAACGTGGTAGGCGACAACATAATAACCGTAACCCTAGTGCTTGGGTTAGTCGCCCTAATAAAATGGCACTTCACCGTTTCAGTAGAGGAGATTCTGACAACAGTGCCCTTCATGATTCTTGTAACGTTTATCTTGTTTGTGATGACTAGGCGAAGCCACAAAATAACAAAGCCTTGGAGCATGCTAATGTTGGCTATAGCCATAGTAGCCTTCATAATCGAAACATTTAACCACGTAGCCTAGCCATTTTTACGAAGAAAGCCTCCTTTAGACCGCTGGCTTTTCATTCTTCAACCGTTATTGCCTGTGTTGGACAAGACGCCACGCAAGCCATGCACGCTATGCAGTCGCTCTCCCGAACTGGGACAGACTTTTGAGTGTCTGAGTATTCGGGTAGCTTTTTAAGTTCAAAAACATTTACTGGACAGATTTCAGCGCATACGCCGTCGCCGTTGCATTTACTCCAATTAACCTTAACTTTTGGCATAACCCAATCCTCTCCATAGAGTTTGATGGTTAAGCTTTTAATTCTTTTCATGCCTTCAAAAGTCCACATATATCTGCGAACAACAGTAGGATGAGAAAATCATCTCGAAGCCTCGGCTCTCCGCAAATTTTATGGCTTCTTCAGCTGGAAAAGCTATGGCGTCCACACCGGCTTTAATGGCTAATATGTCTGTTTCCGCTCTATGCTTGCCTTTTGGGCGCATGCAGCCTAAGGCTATGGGTGTTTCTGGAAACATTGTTCTTGCAACAGCCAACACCCGCGCTATGTCCAATGGTTTAGGCGGCTTCACGTGTGCCATGGCTGTCCCGTGGATTGGCATGAAAGCGATAACTACAAGGGCTGAGGGATTGTAACGCGAAATCATCTGCAACGCGTTAAGTTCGCCCTTAAGCCTTCCATAATGAAGCCCAACAATAACGTGGGGAACAAAAGGTAAACCGGCTTGGCTTAAGGCTTTCAAAGCGTTTTCATAGCTTTCAACCGTTAAATCGAGATTGTAAATTTCCCTTATTGTTTCATTTGCCCCCAAAATATCTATAAGAGCTGCGTCCACACCAGCCTCTTTAAGCCTCAAAGCCCTCTCAAAATTTATAACGCCAACGTGGGCGAAAACCGTCAACCCAAAGTCAGCCTTAACCCGCCTAATGACTTCAACAAAACGGTCCAATGGAACAGAGCCATCTGGCAGGCAGCCGCCACTGATTAGGCAGCCTAAGGCTCCATCGGCCTTAAGTTTTCCGCATAGGCTGTAAAGCTCCTCAGGGGTTGTGGCTGGATACATGGTTTTCAAGACTTTGCCGCCGCAGTGCTTGCATTTCAAAGCGCACCCTTTTCCAGTCACGGAGATTGTTGGAAAATCCCGCGGTGAAGAGCAATAGGAAGCGGTCTTATAATACATGAAGCTTGGAGCATAAAAGCGAATTTTTCTAGGCTTTGGGCGCCCTATAGTTCTATTTAAAAGGCGTAATAACTCTTCGTCCGGCATCTGCCAAATCGTTTCTGGAACTGCCATTTCCCTTCTCTAGGTAAAGCATGCGACGGGGTTAATAAACCTCTTTAAGCTTAATCCTTTACATTCTCTTTTTCGCTATCAGATATTACTGGTGTTGGCGTTGTTTCGATTTCCGAAGCCTTAATGGATCTTGCAATTTTGTCCAAGTATCTTTGGAAGCTTAGGGTTCTGAAAACAGCCATGCCTCTTTCCGTTATGGCGTAGAGCCTCTTTTTGCCACTTGTCCTTTCATGGACAAGCCCGTGTCTGAGGAGCGATTCCAAGTATCGTTGGAGCAGCGCGCAGTCCATGTTTGTTCTGTAGGCTATGCTGTCAACAGTTAATGGTCTTTTCGCTAACGCTGATAGAATAGCCTCATAGGTTTCAAGCTTTGACCTTCGCATTCTTGCACACTCTGAAAAGGCTTGTTAGACATGGATATGATAAAATACTTATGAATCTGGAATATTTAGCAGAAAACCACATAATCAGCGCGCGTGACACGAAGTGGACGGCAAGCTTCCGGAGAAGGTGCGGGTTTCGCTGGGCTCCGCCATAACTATTGGCTTGTTAAGCGGGAAGCTTGATGCTAAGCCAACAACCGCCTACCTCATGACTTATCGAGAGGGCAAGTGCACGGCTAACTGTGGTTTCTGCCCCCAAGCCAGAAAAAGCCACAGCAGAGCAGACATGCTCTCAAGAGTTTCTTGGCCACCATTCTCTATGCAGAATGTTGTAAAAGCTTTAGACGAAGCTGTCAAAAGTGGCTGGATAAAACGTGTTTGCGTTCAAGCCTTAAATTATCCAGAAGTTTTCACCCATCTTCAAGCCATTGTAGAAGCAATTACTCGCAATGTAAGGGTTCCAGTGTCCGTTTCATGTCAACCTTTAAACATGGAAAACGTAAAGCGCTTGGCCAAAGCTGGAGCCGAGAGAATAGGCATACCGTTAGACGCGGCAACCGAGGAAATCTTCGACAAAGTTAAAGGGTTGTCAGCTGGAGGCCCCTACGAGATGAGGAGGCAACTAGCTCTTCTCGAAGAGGCTGTAAAAGTTTTTGGAAAAGGCAAAGTTAGCACCCACCTAATAGTGGGTTTGGGAGAAACAGAAAAAGAAATGGTGTACATGATTCAAAAATGCGTTGACATGGGGGTTTTGCCAGCCCTTTTCGCGTTTACTCCAGTTGCTGGAACCGCGTTGGAAAACATGAATCCACCACCCATCCAACAGTATAGACGAATTCAGCTGGCTCGCCACCTGATAGTTCATGAGATAGCAAGATGTGAAGACATGGGCTTTGACTGGGAAGGACGTATAACCGATTTCGGTGTTGACAAGCAAACCCTAAAACAGGTGGTTGAGTCTGGAGCGCCTTTTCAAACATCTGGCTGTCCAAACTGCAACAGGCCTTACTACAACGAGAAGCCAAGCGGCCCAATCTATAATTATCCAAGACCCCTAAACACGGAAGAGATCAAGCGAGCTATCGAGGAACTGGCATACTCTAGGGTTCTTTAACCTTCAGCGGTGGCGCTGGAATTTTGGGCTTTTGCCTAGTAACTTGCTCAACTATTTGCCAAAACTCTTCTTCAGTTATGCCTTTCCGCAACTCCCTCATCAACCTTTTAATTTGATAGAAGATCATTTGAGCCCCACCCTTGTCCATGCTTTCCTGAAGGCTTCGGATTCTCCTAACTATTTCGTCTATTTGCCAAGGCATAGCCTTAATCCCAGCAGCCTCTAAACGTTTTTGGACGAGCTGTCTTCCACCGCTTCGACTGATGTAGAGTTGAGGCTCCCTTTCAACCATTTCCGGCGGGAACGGCTCGTACAAGAGCGGGTGAGCCAACATCCCCTCCACGTGTTCTTCAACTTCGTAGGCGAAGGCGTTTTCACCCACTATTGGTTTGTGGAACTGTATGGGCAATGCAAAGCTTTTTTCCGCTTGCTGGGCAAGCCTATAAAGCTTCTTCATATCCACGCCCGTGTCTATGTCGTATAGAATTTCCAAGGCTGCAACAACCTCCTCCAAGGGGGCTACGCCGGCCCTCTCACCGAAGCCAGCGACACATGTCTGAACATAGGCAACACCTTCCTCCAC
>CAZZMT010000115.1:0-3722 GCA_964655395.1 uncultured Candidatus Bathyarchaeia archaeon
CGTTTTCCGCCAGTGAGATCGCATTTACCAAAAGTGCAGAGGCAGCAAACATCGCAGAAGGGCAAGTAGAAGGGCTTGTAGCGTTGTAGAAGCTTCATGTCCCATTCGCGGAGGGTTGTAAGCGACGGAAAAGGCGTAGGTCCCATGGGCTCCGCCCATGTTTCTTCAACTATTTTGCCAACGGACAATTCAAGGTTTTTAATAAGCCCCAAGTCTGATTTTAATTCTCCAATTTTAACATGCAAACCTTTCTTGCTCAAGATAAACACGACCTTGAATAGAAAGGTTAATTGTTAACAACCAATGCTTTAAGCTTTTCTAGAACATTCATACAGATTTCGTATGAAAATTTTGTGAAGTGCCTCCAAAAGGTGTCTGGGTTATCCTTTTCCATACCCGGCGTTCTCCATAATCCGTTTAACCGAAAGATACGCCGGCGTGTCGGGAGGCAGTGTGAGCAGGGACTTTCCGCCTAGAACGTGTTCCTCAACGTTTTCGTCGTAGGCTATTCTTCCCAAAAACTTGAAGGGCAGAACGCTTTTAGCATGGTTTTCCAATTCTTCTGGAAACCTAAAGCCGCCCACGACGTAAAAGTTCTTAAAGTCTATTTTAACTTCTTTTGCCACGCGGTAGGCACGCTCCACGTGATCGAAAGACTTTTTAGAGGGGTCTATTACGTCGAAAACGTCGTCCACTTTGGAGGTTATCCGCCTGTTGAGGTGTTCTAAGCCGGCTGGCGAGTCTATTAAAACGTAGCGGTAGTTTTTGGTGAGTGACTCCAAAGCCCCTTTTAAGGCGGCGTTCGGCAGACAATAGCACCCTTCCACCCACTTTGTTCCAAGGGCGATAAAATCAAAGTGTTCGCCCTCGTACATGCCATGCGCCCAAATGCGGCTTTCAATTCGCTCGGTGGGCGGTACACCAACGGTTGTTCCGCCTCCTTCGATAAAAGTTTCTACAAGAAGTTCCGAAATGGTTTTTTTGCCAACCTTGTGAAGGTCTACGCCAACCATTTCGCCCAAATTCTGGTCCGGATCAGCGTCCACCAAAAGCAGCGGAGCCTCACCCAACTCGATGAAATATTTTGTCATTAAAGCGACGAAGCTGGTTTTGCCTGTTCCACCCCTCCCCATCGTGACCAAAATTTTCGCCATGCTCATGCCCTCCCGTTTCGTGCTTGGTATCAGTAGGTTTTCAGCCTTATTAGGTGTTGCCTTTAAGGAGCCTATCGCAAAGCCTTTCAACAGCCTTTACGGCGGCTGAATCCCCATATTTTAGTGGGGTTTCGCCCCGCATTTCAGCCTCCAAAACTTTCTGGTCGAAGGGTAAAAAGTCTAAAATGGATAAGCCGTTCTCCGACGCAAACTTTTCAATAACCCTTTTCTGAACTTCGCCTTCCACCTTGTTTCCAACTAGGAATATGCGGTTCATTCCAGCCCTCACGCCTAACTCGTGGATGCGTTTGGCTGTTTCAAGAGCCTTCAGGTTTGCGTCAGCCACAACAAGCATAACGTCCACATGCCGGGCTGTGCCTCGCCCCATGTGTTCGACGCCGGCCTCCATGTCTAAGACGACAGCCTCGCCGCGTTCAACAACCAAATGCCTCAAAAGCGAACGCACAACAGCGTTGGCTGGACAAGTGCACCCAGCTCCAGCGGAACGCACAGTTCCCATGACAATTAGGTTTACGCCAAGAGGCGTTTGAACAGCATAATCCCGCACAATGTCGTCCACAGTAAACGTCAGTCGGTACACGCCAGCATAACCCGTCCCCGTTTTCGCCTCAATAAGCTGCTTATTCTCGGAAATGGGCACTATGCGGCTGGCCTCCTCCGGCAACAAACCCAACGTTAAAGCGAGGTTAGGCGAAGGATCAGCATCAATGGCAATAGTCCTAAAACCCCTTTTGGCTAGGGCGTAAGCCAAACCGCCAGCAACAAAAGTCTTGCCAACACCACCCTTACCAGAAACAGCCACCTTCATAAAATATCACTTATTCCTGTAAGGCATTAACATGGCACTCTTGCAGATTTGAGCATATCATCTCATATAAGCACTTCTGTTAACGATGGCTATAGAAAGAGGTTTTTCATATTTAGGAACTATTCTGGGCTTTGCGAAGTAGTAGTCCTTGGTATTCCGAGTTTATTTTTCCGTATTTTTCTCGGATGGTTTTGGTGATTTTATGCCAGTCTTGGGCTATTTTTGGCCAAAGTTCGCTGGTCATTAACTGTCTTGTCACGTATTCTTTTAGTGGTTTTTCCCTTTTGATTGTTCTTTGGCGCCAGTCGAAACTTATGAGTCCTGCGCGTTTCAAATATTGAATTGTGTGGCCGACTTGGTGGTGGTCTAGAGGGTATTCCATGCTTCTTTCTAAGTCTTCTAGGAGGGAGTCAACTGTTATTTGGTCTTCTGGGCGTAGACAGATGGTGGCTATAACATTTTGGATGAGCTTTGCGGTTTTGGTGAGGTATATCCCGATTTTCTTTGGCGGGATGAGGGTTTGTTCTAGGCGGTAGCCATACCTCTTATAGAACCAGCCTTTGATAATTTCAGCCAGCGCTATATAAGCGCCGAGAATGGCGGCTAAGGCTATATAGAAGGTTGCTGGAGGCTTTACAAATCTGAAAATTTCTCCTAAAGGCGTGTAGGGAAGCACCAAAGCAAATGTTATTATTGCTACGCTGCTTAGCAGCAAAAGTTTGCTTGGTTTGCTTTTCCAGAATGGCGACTTCTTTGTTCTAATGGCAAAGATTACAATGGTCTGCGAAGTTAAGGATTCGATAAACCAAGCGGTTTGGAAAAGCGGCTCAGAGGCGTTGAAAATGAAAAGCATTACAAAGAATGTTAGGAAGTCGAAGAGGGAGCTTACTGGACCTAGAAATACCATGAACCGTCTGATAAAGGATATGTCCCACCTTTTGGGCTTTTCGATGTATTCATGGTCAACTTCGTCTGTGGGGATTGCTGACTGGGAAAAGTCGTAGAGAAGATTGTTAAGCAGTATCTGTATAGGCAGCATCGGCAGAAAAGGCAGAAACAAGGATGCCCCAGCAACGCTGAACATGTTTCCAAAGTTTGAGCTCACACCCATCATAATATACTTCATAGTGTTGCCGAAGGTTTTCCTACCCTCCAAAACCCCATCATGAAGCACCCTCAAGTCATTCTGCAAAAGAATTATGTCTGCTGATTCTTTCGCAACATCAACGGCGTTATCCACTGAAATGCCGACGTCCGCAGTTTTCAGTGAAGGCGCATCGTTTATTCCATCTCCCAAAAAGCCAACAACATGCCCGTTGTTTTTCAAAGCGTTTATTATTCTGTCTTTCTGGGCTGGCGTAACTCTGCAGAACACGTTTGCCTCTTCAACAACTCTTGCGAGGGCGTCATCGTGCATTTGGGCAATCTCGCTTCCGGTGACAACCCCTTTTATATCGAAGCCTAAGTATTCGCAAACCTTCCTTGTTACCAGTTCATTGTCGCCTGTGAGAATCTTCAATTCTATATTGGCGTTCTTAAGAAGCTGTAGGGCTTCTCTGGCTGTTTCTTTCGGCGGATCAAGAAAAGCTATGAAGCCAAAAAACACCATTTCCTTCTCGTCGCCTGCCGTGTAAATGGGCTTGTCCTCTCTAAGGCGTTTGTAGGCCACGGCTAAAACCCTATAGCCCTCAGCGCTTAGTTCAACATATTTTTGCTCAATGTTTCGGCGCACCTCATCC
>CAZZMT010000116.1:0-7914 GCA_964655395.1 uncultured Candidatus Bathyarchaeia archaeon
CGCCTTTTAAAATGCTTTTCTGAAACATGGTTTAAGCCAAGGCATGGAAAAAACCAAGGCTTCTTAAAAAGACGGACGAAAATCTCCATAGATGGCCTTTAAGCCTAAACCTTCGAAATGCTACGATTAAAATTTACTCTCCATAGTCCATCCCATATATGGGATGGGGGAGCGAAGCGGGGGAGAGCGACATTTAAACAGAAATACCCCCATCCCTGACGGCTTGGTAACGCCGTAACGCAAAGCATGGAGATTTTTGTTTGCGTTACAAAAATGGCTTTCTAACTCATGATGAAGATTTTAGCTCTTTGAAGACACTAACGAAAATCTCCATGGCAAACCGAAATGACAGAGATTCGAGAAAACTTCGAGTTTCTGAGGACATGGCTTACACATTGAAAGAAATCAAAACCTACGCTGTAGTTTTCCGGGCGTTTGAAATCACAACGTAATATAAAGAGAAGGGAAGGGGAAGCTCGCTTCGGGCGCTCACTGGTTGATGCTTTTGTATACGGAGGTTTCTATTTATCTGTGTTGCCAAATTTTACCATGGTTTTAGTGTATGCGAGGTCGTGTAGAAAAAGGCGTTTTCTGAGCTGTTTTCCAGCATACATGGAAAGTTGCTTTGTTTGGTGTAGGCTAAATTGTTAATATTTTTAAACTCTGAGGATTTTCATTTTACTCTAAGGTTGTTTTAGTGAATTTGGTATTACTTTGTATTTTAATATCTCACCATAATTCCCTAGAAAACACGCCGTATACAAAAGCATCAACAAAACTCGCTTCAAAGGCCATCAGAAGAGATTCTCAGGACTTTCAAGTGGGAGGATGTTGACGACTTGCTGGATTTTATCAACTCCTTTGTTGAAGAAGGTGCAAACTTAAGGCGGAGAAGGTTTCAAGAGACGAAGAGATTGAATGGTTTTCAAATATTTTTAAACGTCTGGAAAGGATGAAATCTTTTGTGTGGCCGCCGAAGTGGATGGGCATTTAGTGGCCAAATCGGAGATTGTAAAGGGAACTGGCTATTCGATGTATGTGGGCTTTATCGACATAGCCTTCAAGAAAGGTTATAGGGGTGTTGCATAGGAACTGAAATCATGAAAACTTTGGAGGAATACACAAGGAAAATGGGCTTAAAGGTTTTAGTTCTATCGGTTTTCGCAAACAACCAGCAGGTCATAAACCTTTACAAGATAATGGGCTTTACGGAGGCTAGACGCGTTCCGAAAAGATTTTTCAAAGACAACAACTACATAGACAAAATTGTAATGACAAAAGTGCTTGAATAGGTTGGTGGAAAGCTTAGTGGGCTTTAAGGTTTATAATACCACTTACACTTTTTCCACGAAGGGCGAAATAGAATTTATAGACTTAACCGATAAGGTTCAGGAGGCTGTTTCTCGCTCCGGAGTAAAAAACGGCATAGTTCATGTTTTCGCGCCCCATGCAACCGGAATTCTCATTTTAACTGAAAGCGAGTATGGCCTTTTAAATGACATCAAGGCTTTGCTGGAAAAGTTGGTTCCAAAAGGCGCTGGGTACATGCACCCTTCGAACGCCCATTCACACTTGAGATCTGTTCTGCTTCCACCTGACAAAACCTTGCCAGTGATTGATGGCAGAGTGGAGTTTGGAACATGGCAGTCACTAGTTTTTGTTGAGACAGATGTGCACCCGCGAAGGAGAACAGTGATAATTCAAGTTATTGGGGAAGCTGGCGAATAAGCGAGATAGAAGCCCTCAAAGTTGTGGAACTGGAGAAGCTGACATTCGAAGTAACTGCAGCCAAAATGCAAGTCTCAAGAACTGTCTGTAGACTAGCTGAAAAAGCACGAGAAAAACTAGCAAGAGCCATCATTGAAGGCGGAGGAATCCGCATACAACGATAACAAACTTCGCAAATTATTTAATCTTAAAGATGCCTATTTTAAAGATTTTTGAAAAATTCTCCACAGGTCTTTTCTCTTAGAAACTCTTTTTTTTCAAATTTTTGATAAAAATTAACATTTCGCTATTTCTACGTACAATCTTAAAATGAAAACCTTTCAAGAAACTCGTGGAAACTCAAGCAGTTTTAATAATTTCATATATGCAACTGATCCGTGCTAGGCATCCATTTAACATTGCAAGATTTTACCTGGAAAGTTTAACTTCTGAAGCTTTCATGTATATTTAAGGTTCGTTTACTTTCGTTTATCCGAAATGTTTTATAGGAGCTTTTATAGGAGCTTTTACAGCAAAATTACGAGTGCTCGTAAATTGGTGAAGATGTTTGACCGTTGAGCTCTCCCATGAGGCTGAGGAGTATCTCGAGGCAATATACAAGCTTCAGAAAAGGAGAGGAATCGCGAGGACAAAGGAGTTAGCTGAGGAACTAAAAGTTGTGCCTGGCTCTATAACGAACACTATTGCACATCTTGAGAAACATGGTTTGGTGGAACACACACCGTATAAGGGGGTGAGGCTAACTGCTAAAGGCGAAAAGTTAGCCCTAAACATTATTAGGCGACATAGGCTTGCGGAAAGATTGCTGACAGACCTTCTGGAGGCTGATTGGAGTAGTGTGCATGAAACTGCTTGTAGACTTGAACACGCTCTTACAGAGGATGTGCTTTTTCTCTTAGAGAGGAGACTTGGCTACCCAAAGTTTTGCCCTCATGGAAACCCGATACCAACGGGGAACGGTGAATTAAGTGATGTGGAATGTTGTCCGCTAACTTCGATGGCGGTGAATCAAACATGCATTGTTGTGAAGTTTCTCGACGAAAGAAAGGAGACCCTTCTATCATTGGCGAGTAAGGGGATAAAACCCAATGTTCCCCTTCACATAGTTAAAGTTGAAAAAGATCACTTAGTTTTATGCGTCGCCGGAAAAGAGCAGATGGTAAGTCGCAGGGAAGCTGAGGGCATATGGGTTAAGGCTATCCGGGGGGAAGCCAATGTTTAGAAGGAAACCTCATGGGCATAGCGTTGGGAACAACGAAGAGCTCTGCGCCCTGGCAGATTTGGCTGAAGGCGAAAAAGGAGTTGTTGTTAAAGCCATAGGAGGCTTCGGTCTAGTTAGAAGGCTTGCTGAAATGGGTTTAACACCAGGCACAGAAGTTAAACTTGTTAAAAAGGGCTCTTTCGGCGGTCCCGTTGAGGTTGAAGTTAGAGGGGTTGCGCTTGCTCTTGGACGCGGTGTAGCTTCAAAAGTTCTGGTTAAACCAGTTAAGGATGAGCCTCATGACTAGACAGCTGCGTGTAGCCCTTGCTGGAAACGCTAACGTTGGCAAAAGCGTAATTTTCAACCAGCTTACAGGCCTAAACCAAATTGTTGGAAACTGGCCTGGCAAAACTGTGGAGAGGGCTGAGGGAACTCTACATTTTAAAGGCTACACTATACGGGTAATTGACTTGCCGGGCATTTATTCGCTTTCAGCTTTCTCCATCGAGGAGATTGTTTCAAGAGAGTACATTGCCGTCGAAAAGCCCGACGTCATAATTAACGTGGTTGATGCTTCAGCTTTGGAACGCAATCTATACCTTACGCTTCAACTTTTGGAGCTTGAAGCCCCCATTGTTATGGCGCTGAACCAAGTGGATTTTGCGGCGAAAAAGGGCATCCGTATAAATGTGGATAAGCTTTCTGAAATGCTGGGAATACCAGTTGTTCCCACCGTTGCCATAACCGGTAGCGGTATAAACGAGCTTTTAACAACCGTTGTGGCTTTGGCAAGCGGCGAAATAAAGTTTAACCCGTTAAAAATCCGGTTTGGAGCGGAAATCGAAGAAAGAGTGCAGAAGATCCAAAAATTCGTTAAAAAGAAACTTCCACGAATGTGCGCTGCCTACCCGGCAAGGTGGATTGCCATAAAACTCTTGGAAAGGGATGAGGATATTGCCAACAAACTGAAAGGCCATGAAAATTGGGCAGAAGTTCTGAAGTATGCAGAAAAACAAGCGGCAGAACTGGAAAAGATGCATGGTGAACCATCCCCAGTTATATTGGCCTCTGAGAGATATTCCATCGCGAGCAAAATAGCCAAGGAAGTAACAATTCTTGAGACGCCGCCCAGAATAAGTTTGGAGCAAAAGCTCGACGCCATAACAACCCACAATGTTCTCGGCTATCCAATTCTCATAGGCGTTATTTTAGCCATGTTTTCACTAATCTTTGTTGGTGGAAGCTTCCTTTCAAGCTTTTTAGAATCCATTCTAAGCGACATTCTTCTATACATTGAGGTGAGTTTGGCTTTTCTACCGCAAGAAATTGTTAAGCTTGTAGCAGACGGGGTCTTTGGCGGAATAATAGCGGGAATAACAATAGCCCTACCATACATTTTGCCATTCTACATAATCCTCGCCCTAATAGAAGACAGCGGCTATTTGCCAAGAGCCGCCTTCCTCATGGATAACTTAATGCACAAAATGGGCTTGCATGGGAAAGCCTTCATCCCGCTTGTTTTGGGGTATGGTTGCAGCGTTCCAGCATGCATAGGGTGTAGAATAATGGAGACGGAGCGGGAACGCCTAATAGCTGCCTTTGTTGTGACCTTGATTCCTTGCGCCGCCAGAACGGTAATCATCCTGGGACTTGTTGGAAAATATGTGGGTTTGCATGCAGCTTTAGCCCTCTACATCTTTGACCTAGCGCTGGTTTTCTTTTTGGGAAGAATAGCCTTTAAAGTTTTGCCCGGAGAGCCTGTTGGCTTGATAATGGAGATGCCCCCGTACAAGAGGCCTTCCTTGAAAGTTGTTTTAACCAAAACTTGGAACAGAATAAAAGATTTTGTCTACATAGCTTTCCCAATAATAATTGCTGGAAGCCTCATCATAACAGCCTTAAATATTACGGGCTTTATAGACTACGCCACAAAGGCGGCAAAACCTATAATCAGCGGGTGGCTTGGTCTTCCAGAAGAAGCCGGCGTGCCGCTTATTTTTGGTGTTCTGCGTAAAGAACTGGCTCTAATACTGCTTTCGGAAATTCTTCCGTTGGAAACGCTTTCGGCCGTGCAGATGATCGTGTTCGCCATTGTTGCAATGCTTTATATTCCGTGCGTGGCGACTGTTGCAGCGCTTTTAAGAGAGCTCGGATTGAAGAAGGCTATAGCCATAACATTTGTGGATGTGGCCGTTGCCCTTCTAGTTGGCGGACTAGCCTACAGAATCCTTTTGTTGGTCATCGCTTAAAATTGCCTTTTAGCTTACTTAACTAAAGGTTTAGATTTTCAATCTGTATTGTTGATTGATAAAGCTTTTGATAAACATGGCTTTAAGCCCACACTAGAAACACTGTGCTGAATCAACGCTTGGGAGGTGTTTGAGAAAACCTAATGCTGGTGAAGGTTTTGGAGGAATTTAACGAAATTTTGGTGGAGACCGTCGATGAAACTTTGCGATATCTGCTTGGAGATAGAACTGTTGAAATCTTCTACGAATATTTGAGGAGGAAAGGTTTTACCATGTCAGATATTCCGCACGACCCAGATTTTTTCTTTGACGAGCTGAGGGCAGTTCTGGAGTTTGAAGATTCCGGAATGCGCTTCCGCCGTGTTTCAGGCATTGGGATAGTCTCGATACTGGAGAGGACAATCATAGAGATTTTGTGCAAAAAGTTTGGGTTGGAATTTAACGAGAAGGGTCCAATTATCTTCTCTGAATGGGTTGAGAAAATTAGGGACGCATATTTGAAACGTTCAAAACTAGGGTCAGGCTTAACGGAAACGGAGGTGAAGACAGTTTATGGGAAAAGCCAACATCTTAATAGTGGATGATGACGAAGACATACGCAAGATGATGCGGCTGATCCTCGAGGGCGAAGGCTACGACGTGGATGAAGCCCAATCTGGGAAAGAGGCAATAGAAAAGTCAAAGACAAAAATTTACGACATCGCCTTGCTTGATATAGTGCTACCGGACATGCAGGGGACTCTACTGTTAAAAAAGCTTAGCGGAACCACGCCGAAAACGGTAAAGATAATGGTGACAGGCTATCCAAACCTTGAAAACGCTGTGGATTCCCTCAACTACGGTGCAGACGCCTACCTAATAAAGCCTGTAAACTTTGAGAAATTGATCAGCATCGTGGAGGAGAAACTTGAAGAGCGAAAGGTAGAGGAAACGCTCACAATGGAGAGGATAGCCGCTTTCGTTGAGGCTAGAGTTAGGAAGCTGCTTCAGAAAATGGAAGAGAAAGAGCACCGCTAAAATAAGCGTAATAACGACTTTCTTTTTAATTTTTGTTTCAGCAAGATATATCAAAATTTAAATGTTTTAAGATTCTGTAATGTTTTTAAAAGATGTTTGGAGAAGGCGCCTATGGTTGATGTACTGTTAACAGCCGACCGCACCTTAATGAGCGATTACCACCACAACGAGTTCATAGGTTTTGGAACATGCGCCCCTCCAAACGTCATACCGGACTGGCTCTACAGTTTCCTATTCTTTCCACCAATAAGGACTGTTAAAGGTGTTCCGGTGGCGGCACCGTATGGACTTAGAAAAATTGAGGCTCAACTCATACATGAAGGTTTTGACGTTTTGACTGTTGCCCCAAACCACCTTGGGAAATATTTGGATAACGCAAAGGTTTTGGGTATACATGTTATGGACCCTTTTGGGCTTGGGCCTGCTTCTAGCACCTTCGCTGCAATATTGAAGAAGGAACCTTTCCTCGCCCAGCATTTTAGGCGATTGCTTGAAAAGCCTGAAGTTAAGAGGGCCAAGAGACGTGGATTAAAGATCATTGTTGGCGGCTCTGGTGTTTGGCAATTCCGTTACAGAGAAAAATTCGTGGAAGAGCATGGAATCGACTGCATAATCGACGGCGAAGCTGAGAAAGTTGTGGGTAAAATTGTGCGCGCAGCATTGAACGGCGAAGAACTGCCGAAATATTACGAGGTAAGCGTCGAAGAAAGCCCGAAACTTGAGGAAATCCCAAACATTTTGAACCCTTCCATTAACGGTTTGGTGGAAATTGGAAGAGGCTGTTGTAGGGGATGCAAGTTCTGCAGTGTGACCCTCCGCCCGTTGAGGTGGTATCCGATTGAAAAAATATTGGCAGAAATAGACGTAAACATGAAAGCCGGATACGCTTATTCGGCTTGTCTCCACGCCGAAGATGTTATGCTTTACGGTTCAAAAAACACCACACCCAACGACGAGAAATTAATTGAGCTCCACGAGGCCGTTGTCAAAAAATGTGAGGGCGGTTTAGGCTGGAGTCACTGTTCCTTGGCGACGGTGGCGCTGAAACCGAAACTTTTCCAAAAAGTGGCTGAAATCATACTGCAAAAACAATCGTGGTGGGGCGCCGAAATAGGCATAGAAACAGGCTCGCCGAGGCTTGCCAAAAAAATTATGCCCGCTAAAGCCCACCCCTTCAAGCCCGAAGAATGGCCGGAAGTTGTCCGCACTGGGATGGGGTTAATGCACGACAACAACCTTGTCCCGGCATGCACACTCATCGTGGGCGTGCCAGAAGAAACTGAAGACGACTTAATAAAAACCATAGAGCTTGTAGAAGACCTTAAACACGTAAGAAGCCTCATAGTCCCCCTCTTCTTCGTGCCGCTTGGAAGACTGAAAAACGAGCAATGGTTCAAAGAAACCCAAATGACAAAACTCCACCAAGAACTATTAATAAAATGCTTGAAACACGACTTTTACTGGATAGAAGACTTGATAAATCGATCTTTCTCCGGAAAATGGTACGCAAAACCCATGCAAACCCTATACAGGCTATTCGTAAAAATCATAATGCGCAAAGCCAAAAAAGCAGGAATCACATAACAGAATAAACTTAAATACAACGATAAAACTCAAACTTTTTAGAAAAAAGGGAATTGCCGCCGTAGCTCAGACTGGTAGAGCGGCTGGCTGTTAACCAGTCGGTCGTCGGTTCAAGTCCGACCGGCGGCGCTTTTA
>CAZZMT010000117.1:0-11806 GCA_964655395.1 uncultured Candidatus Bathyarchaeia archaeon
CCAAATGGCATCATAACCAAACCATAACGTGGGCAGATATCCTCTTCAGCATCTATCAACACTATGAACTGGCATTTGACCCCGAAAAGTCTGTCCTAGAATCTTCAGTTTCCGCTTTGCTGTCCGAAGCCTTACCTTTAATTAAAGGTCTTAAGATAGTTGGTAACAAGCTGGAGGTATACTTGGACTTCTGGCACTTTGACCTAGACTATATTGCAGACTACGCAGACATTATTGGTGGCACCCCACCTCAAGGCAATTATCCGTGGGAAGTTCTTGCAGCAATGGACAAAGTGGTTTTCGTAGACGGTGATGCGGCTTACTCGCAAAGCGCATCCAAAGCGAGGGGTGTTCCGTGGCTTTCGGTAGCTTTGAACACCCACGCCCAAATGGTTAAGGCCGCCCTTGAAGAGTTTGCCTCTACAAACTTCTTCCCAGAAAATGTTTTCAACGTGACCGGCACCATGTACGCTAACGCCGCACAAGCACAAAGTAGGTATAATGCCGCCATACAATGGTTTAACGATAAGGGACACTTGGTCATTAGCGATGGTCCATTCTACTTAGAAACTTTTGATCCAGCAAATCAGTATGCCCAGCTAAAGGCTTTCCGCGATCCCACTTACCCATTCTCCAAAGGTGATTGGTACTACGGCATGCCGACCTCACCAGAAATAGTTAGAACAGGCATTCCTACAGTTGTAACTGGCAATCCAGCATCGTTTGTAGTGGATGTAAGCGGCATTCCACCTCTTCACGTCAAATACTTGATAAAAGACCCAATAACCGGCGAAATAATAGACGTAGGTGACGCTTCAAGTGTAACTGCAACCAGATTCGTTATAACATTACCCGCAAACTTCACTTCCAACTTGAAAACTGGGCTTTACGAGTTAACTCTAGCAGCATACAGCGAGGAAGTAGCCTTCATAACCACCACAAAAGCATTCTTTGACGTGATCTCATTCCCGAAGGTTGAAATTCCCTCGCTGCAACCAGTTTTAGACGCCATTAGCAGTCTTTCAGAACAGCTAACCATGGTAAACACTAATCTGGCTAATTCGATAGTCAGCCTAAACAACGCTGTGTCCAGTTTAACATCGACCGTAAACACCTTAATGACGGTTGTAATAGTTGTAGCGGTGCTTACAATAATTACCATAGTACTTACTTTATGGCTCATATTGAAGAAGAGATAATCCCCCAAATTTTTCCCCTTTTTTATTAGGTAAACTATTTATGTCGGGCGCCTTCTTCTAAGAAGATAAAACATACTGGCGGTCCAAGTTGGGAATTGTAAGAACCTTAGCGGTAAAAGGCGCCACGCTACTTGCAGTTTTATTCTGCGTCTTACTCTTGACGGTTGTAGTGGTTGGAGCTACAGGTCTTTCCGATAAAATACTAAACGCAATGATGAATGAAGAACTAAGAGCCACACGTCAAAAACTGGCCACTCAAATAAAAGATCCGGAGCAGCTCGAACAAGCTATGGAAAAAATTAAGGAAACCCTCATAGTTGCATACGGCCTTGATAAACCATGGTATGTGCGAATGCCCAACATGCTTTTGAGGATAATTACTTTGGATCTGGGTAACGCGAAAACTCAGCAAACGTTTACGGGTAGCATAAAAGTAGCAGATATAATAATGGAGAGGTTTCCCAACACTATTCTTTTAATGGTAACCGTGTTGATGATAAACTTTATTCTAGGTTTAATGGTAGGTGTTAAAGTGGCGACGAAGCCGGGCTCCATTCTTGACAGGGTTTTATCCCTTTACTCGTCAATATCCTATGCCCTCCCAACATGGTGGCTTGGAATGATTTTAATTCTCATTTTTTCCTTCTACCTCAGACTATTCCCATTTCAAGGTATGCGTAGCACACCACCACCTGCAGATCCTATCGGCAGTTTTCTAGACCTTCTTTGGCACTCTGCACTTCCAATAATAACCCTGGTTATCGCACTATCGGGTTCATGGATTTACATAACAAGAAGCATCGTTATAACAACGGCTCAGGAAGATTTTGTTACAGCGGCAAGGGCAAAGGGATTTCCCGAAAAGCTTGTTCTATGGAGGTACATAATACGAGTTGCTGCCCCTCCAATTTTAACCAATCTAATCCTTGCACTACCGGTATACCTTGGAGGTGCTATACTTACAGAAACCGTTTTCGGTTGGCCTGGTATGGGACTTCTTTACTACAATTCAATAATGGCTGTTGATGAGGCTTTGATCCTGGCTTTAACTTACATGTACACCCTCATATACGTTGCTTGCAGATTTGTGCTTGAAATTCTCTACATCATTTTGGATCCAAGGGTGAGGTACAAATGAGTTATCTAAAGGAATCATTAAGCGAGTTTTGGGCAAGTAAAGTCTCAAAGCTTGGAGTTATTTTCTTATTGGTTGTAATTGCAGTATCTATTTTTACCGTTGCAACAATGCCTCTTGACTACGGAACCCGCTATTGGAGTAACCCGAGATACTGGGTTGAAAATCCAAAACTTGCGAAACCCTCGTGGGTAAACTATTTTTCTACCGAAAAATTGCTTGAACACGCGGTTCTTTCATCTGAATTTTCAATACCTCAATTTTCAGGACAATACTACCTAAAAAACTATTTCATGAACTACGAGCTTAAAGTTAATCAATTCCCAACATTTATCATTTTAAGGCTTGAAAACCTAACCTATTACAAAAGCCCTCCAACGGTAAAGCTATTCATAGAAAGACCTGACAACAAAACAATAAACTTGTATACGCTTAATGTTGAAAAGCCTCTTTCGGAAGAAGAACCTCCTTTTGTAAGATATGCAGATGAACCTAAGAGAATTCTTTTAAGTGGTGAAACAACCATAGCATACGCTCTATCCTCATTCCTCTTAACAGAATACAATCTTTCAGCAAATCCTAGCGAAGTAATGAAGATAGGCTATGAGAAAATAATATTTGGAACATTAGTTAACGGCTCATTCCAGCCCTTAAAGGGCATGTACCATATAAAAGTCGTGTTATCCTCCGTAGATGGAAGAGACAATCTAGGTAAAGTCGCCTTTGTAGTTGGTGGAATGATCTTTGGACTTATGGGAACCGATTCTTTGGGAAGAGATCTTTTCCAAGGGCTTCTTTTCGGATTTCCCGTCGCTTTGCTAATAGGATTTACAACTTCTGTAATAACAACAGTTATTGGTGCGGCTTTAGGCATAGTCAGCGGCTACGTAGGAGGACTGGTGGACGATTTTATCCAGAGGACAGCAGACATTATAAATAATTTTCCCCAGCTTCCTTTACTGATACTTCTCACATTTATATTTGGCGGAAAACTTTGGATCATTATGCTCGTGCTTGTAGCCTTCGGCTGGCCATCCTTAACAATAATTCTCCGCTCCATGGTCTTATCAATAAAAAATGCCCCTTTTGTTGAATCTGCGGTGTCTATGGGAGCTTCTAGATTAAGGATCATGCTACGCCATATATTCCCACAAGTTGCCCCCTACATACTTTCCCAAATGATATTTTATACTCCCTCAGCGATACTTGCTGAAGCCGGACTAAGCTTTTTAGGACTAGGCGACCCCAGCATGCCGACATGGGGTCAAATCCTTGAATATGGCTTCAGAAACGGGGCTGTTTATTTAGGCTACTGGTGGTGGATTCTTCCTCCGGGAATTCTCATTGTTTTTTCAGCGGTAACCTTCGTGCTTCTAGCCCTCGGACTAGAACCTGTTGTAAATCCAAAATTAAGGAGATGGCGATAATGGCTGTACTAAGTGTAAAAAACCTCAAACTTTACTATGGAACACTCAGAGGATCTGTCAAAGCAGTGGATGATGTCGTGTTTGATCTCGAAAACGGTGAAGCCTTAGGACTTGTGGGTGAGTCTGGATGTGGCAAATCCAGTACAGCTATTGCCTTGATAAAACTTCTTCCAAGTAACGTCGTGAAATTCGAAGGAGAAATTCTGTTCGAAGGCAAAAATTTAACGACTTTGAGTGATGAAGAAATCAGGAGCGAAATTAGATGGAAAAAGATATCTATGGTTTTTCAAGGAGCTATGAACACTCTTAACCCCGTACTCAAGGTAGGTTTCCAGGTGGCTGAACCGTTGATAGTGCATAAAAAAGTCGAAAAGGAGGAGGCTTTGGATAAAGCAAGGGAGCTTTTCAAATTAGTTGGTCTACCCCCTGAGTATGTTGAAAGATATCCCCACGAACTCAGTGGAGGAATGCGGCAAAGGGTTGTCATAGCAACGGCTTTAGCACTCAATCCAAAAGTGGTGATTCTTGACGAGCCTACGTCGGCTCTCGATGTAAGCGTACAAGCTCAAATAATGAATCTGCTAAAAAGGTTGAAAAAACAATTGCATCTGTCAATGATTTATATAACCCATGACATCGCATTAGCTAGCGACTTATGCGATAAAATTGGAGTAATGTACGCGGGTGAAATAGTGGAGCTAGGTCCCATCGAAAAGGTGTTGCTCACCCCTAAACATCCATACACCCAAAAACTAATTTCATGTATCCCCCATTTAAAGGGCGATAAAATGCCAGAATTTATTCCCGGTGCACCTCCAGATCTAACAAATCCACCTTCAGGATGCAAATTTCACCCAAGATGTCAACACGTGATGGAAAAATGCAAAGTAAATCGCCCCCACGCAATTAATGTTGATGGAAGACTTGTTAAATGTTGGCTTTACGAGTGATCCTCCTTGAGTGCGATTATCGAACTTATAAACATTAAAACCTACTTTTATATAACTAAAGGTTTTTTCAAAACATTAGCAGTTAAGGCTGTCGACGGAGTCTCCCTAACCATACATAAAGGCGAAACCTTGGCGTTAGTTGGCGAATCGGGAAGCGGCAAAACCACTTTAGGAAGAACAGCTCTCAAACTTGTTGAACCCATCTCTGGCAAAATAATCTTCGAAGGCAGAGACATCACGCATGTCAAGAAGGACCTTAAAGAGTTTAGGAAGAAGGCGCAAATGGTATTTCAAGATCCATTCACATCGTTGAATCCCTACATGACGGTTAGACAAATAATTGAAGAACCAATGATTATTCATGGTTATCCCGCTGATGAAAGGGAAAGAAGAGTTCTTAAAGCATTAAGCGATGTGCGTTTGCTACCAGCAGAGGAGTTCTTACCTAAATATCCCCATATGCTTTCTGGAGGGCAGCGGCAAAGAGTTGGCATTGCGAGGGCAATTGTGCTTGAACCTACATTTTTGGTCGCAGATGAACCGGTTTCGATGATTGACGCTTCAAGTAGAGCTGAAATCCTTTACGTTCTTAAGGATTTGCAGAAAAAATACGCCATGGGTATAATGTATATAACGCATGATATTGCAACAGCGAACTATTTCTCCGATACTATTGGTGTTATGTACCTCGGTAAAATAGTTGAATACGGCCCGACGAAAGAGGTTATAGGAAGCCCTCTACACCCATACACAAAAGCGTTGATAGAGGCTGTTCCAGACCCCGACCCCGAAAATAGGTTTAGAGAAAGGAATGTGATCCCGGGAGAACCACCTAGTCCAATAAACCCGCCATTGGGGTGTCGCTTCAATACTCGATGCCCTTTTGTTTTTGAAAAATGCAAAGAAAAGGAACCACAATTAGTCGATGTTGGAAGAAAGCATCTAGTTGCATGCCACCTATATCAGTAAACTAGGGAGTTTTCCGGCTTTACCAGATGTTAGTTGAACGTTGCTCTATAAATTTTATTCCTTAAAATGTGAACAGAACTTAGCAAATGATTATGAAAATAGATTACTTGTATCTCTCTAATTGAATCACTTGTTCTTTTATTGGTTTTAAGTTTTCTCCGCAGTATGGGCATATGTTAAACTCTGGAAGCACTGGTTTGCCGCATGCAATGCAGAAAGTGGGTCTGCCTAGCTTTTCTTCGAAGCTTTTTAATTCCTTTTTAAGGTGACTTAATTCAGTCTTTATTTTTTCCACGTTTTCCTTGAGGGGTTGAATTTCCTTTATTTCAGCTCTGATGTTGTATATTACGTCTTTAATCTGGGAGAGAAGCTCATTGTTAAATTCCACTGTTTCGTTCATGACGTCTAAAAGTTCGCTTTTTTCTTCTAATAGTTGGGATTCGACGGCGCTTTGTTTTTTGGCGTCGGATAATATTTTGTTTAGGAATGCCTCAACAGGGTTTTCGAAGGCTATGGCGCATGTTATGCCCCAGAAAAGGGCGGTGGAGGCGGCGGCCACGAGGAAGTAGATGTTGGGTGTTATGGCTTGAAGCTTTGCCTCTTCAACTGGGTATAATTTTAGCAGCGTTATGGGTTTGTTGAAGAGTAGGGCGTTTGCTGCGTCAATTAGGTGGACTGTGGCTATTGCGGTTAGGGTGCTGAAGAGCCAGACGCCGAAGCCTTTTTTGGTCAAGTTTTTACCTCGCTTACTGTAATAGCGCATCTTAATATTTAAGATATTCTTTCAACAGCGACATATGTCAACACGCGTAAATTCTAAAAGGGGAACCCTCCTTCATATAGTGTAGTCCATAGGGTGAGAAGGTGGCGAAGCGTCCAAGCGAAGAGTTTTCTATACGTGTGAGGGTTGGCGAATATGAGGTTGAGGTTAGAGGTGCCAGAGGCGAAGTGTTGGACACCATTAAGGAGTTGCCAAGCCTTGTGCAAAGCTTCGGTAAAGCCTTCGAAAGCTTGAAAGCGAAAGAGGCGGCCGTGACCGTTAAGGCTCCAGCATCCGTCGCTAAGGCGGAGTCTCCAGTGGAGCGGTATCCAAAAATACCGAAAACAGAGAGCTGCAGCGAAGCCCTTCTACGGGTTTTGGAGAGTGATTGGGGGAAGTGGCGTCCGCGCACAGTTACAGAGCTCAAGGAGGCTTTAGCTGCTAACGGCATGAGTTTTCCGGGGCGGACTTTGGCTGGAGATTTGTTGGCTCTTGTGCGGAAGGGCGTTGTTAAGTGTTGGAAGACAGATAAGGGTTATGTTTACATTCTAGCTGAAAAGAAAGTGTTAGCTCAACAACCCTAAGGAATGGTGAAAATTCATGAAAAAGGTTGAGGTCCATATTAAGGCGCCTTTCGGCGAAATCGTTGTGGAGGGCGAAACACCCCAAGACATTTTAAGCCTCTTGGAGGCTTTTCCAAAAGATTTTGTGGAAAACGTTTCCAATCTTGTGGCGAGCAAGCTTGTGCCGTCGGCGGCAGCCCAGCTTAAGGGCATAATAGAGTTCTCCACCGAAGGCCCGGTGCTCATAACCCGCGAGAAGCTTACGCATTATGAGGCTATTGGGCTTATCTTATACGCGTCTGATGGGAGGCAGAACACCGCCACCCAAATCCAGAAGCTTCTTGAGTCCAGCGGGATAAAGTGCATGGTGCCAGCCCGCCTAAACGAGATGGTTAAACGCGGTCAAGTGTTTAAGCCAGATCCTAAGCGGCCGGAGTTTAAGTTGACGGTTCAGGGCGAAAGGTGGATTGAAGACGAGGTTTTAGCTAGGCTTAGAGGGAAGACGGCGTGACAGGCCAGCCGCCGCCCATGACGGTTCACGTGAAGTATGGCGACGTAGAATACACGTTTTCGGGCAGCCTTGAAGAGATTTGGACAGCCCTTAATCGATTTTTTGCCGAGCATGCTCCAGCCTTTCAAATCGCCAAAGCCTTAGCCTTAAGCGTTGACTTGCAGAGGCTTGCCGAAGACTGTAAAGGTTTGATTGGCTTCGCGGATAATGCGCCGCACCTGCTTGTTCCGAAGGAGAAGCTTACGGACAACGAGACTTTGGCGTTATGCCTCCTTGCCGCCTACTTGGGTTTTAGGCTTGGCATGCTCAAAACTGACGTTTTAACCCGTGAGGAGCTTCAAGCCAAGCTGGGTAAAAACCCAAAAATCACAAGCACTAGGCTCGGCGAACTTGTTAAGGCGGAGATTGCCGAAAAAACAAGCGAGGGCGGCTACCGCATAACCAGTTTCGGCGTCTTCCAAATGCAGAGGGAGTGGCTTCCAAGGATAAAGGCGAAGCTGGGCTTGTAAGTCGGGGCCTTTTTATTCGCCTTTAAGCATTTCCTCCTCATCAGCGACAATTTCGTCTGATAGGAGGTAAGCCACAAGCTTTTTGCTTATGACGGGCTTTCCATCCCGCAGTGGATAAGCATAGGGCAGATAAACCTCTCCATACTGATTTAGCTTCAACGATAAGCCTCTCTGGACTGGTATGGCCTCTAAGGGTTTTCCTTCGCTGACAAACTTAGCCACATAAACAGCCCCGTCGATGGAAAACTGGCTTTTACCAATGTTTCGTGCAGCCGCCTTTGGAAAACGGGTTGTCAAAAGCTTTCTTGTTCTGCCTTTCGGCGGGTGGTCGCCCAAAATCCCGCCTACGATAACGGCTTCTTTACCCGCAAAGTCTTCAGGCGTTAAGGGAAGCTCAGCCTTAGGGTCTAAGACGATAACCTTTTCGGGGCGGAAGATTTGGGCTGCGCTTTTCTCTTCAACCATTCCAAACCTTGAAAGAAGTTGCTGCCACTCCTCTTTTTTGACGTTTGTGAACATGAGGCGGTTTTTACCGACAATTTCTGACGCATGCTCATACTCGAAGAGGAGCCACTTGCCAATTTCAGACTCCAAATGTTCAATGACGAAGACTGGCTTTGGAATGGTCAATTTAGGCTGTTTTCGGCTGTTAAATTGGATACCCCCTCTCTAGCTATTCGGTTATTTTGTTATCGTCTCTAGCTAGTTTAGAAAGTACATGTATTCCTTTATTCCTGTTTGCCAGAAATCTTTGGCTGTTAAAGGGCCAATCTTCCCACGATAATTAGCCGCAAAAGCTTCAGCCATGGCTGTTACTTCATCTATAGCTCTCTGCAAAGAAGGGTCTGTTGGACTTGGAAAGATTTCAGGCAAGTCCCAAACAACTTTGCTTCCCGCCATACAGCCCACTTTCCAAACACGCAGAACCAGAAGATAAGCCAACAACAAAATTTAAGTTTTTGATCTGATGCTAAAAGTCTGGTTAGCGTTTGCTTATCAATTTAAGGATGTTTGATTTCCTTGGGCTATGTTTCAAAAGTTGGGTTTACTAGACACGCTATGAATAAGTTTCAAATTAAATAAGTTTCAAATTTTGAAGAGTTATGGCTTTGAGGTTAGCGAGCAACAAGTCATTGATGTCGTTTTAAACCCAGCACGTGTAGACAAAAGGAGTGGACAGTTTTAGCCGTCAAACCCTTTGATTCCATACATGCCTTAAGGGTGGTTTATGAGGTAAGGGAAGACTTTTTAATCGTTATCACCTTTTATCCAGTTAGGCGGGAACGTTATGGCGTATAAGATTAGGTATGATGCGGATGCTGATGTCCTAACAATAATCTTAGAAGAGAAGGGTAAGCTTTCCCATGCTGAAGAGTTAGGCGATATAGTAGTCCATTTCAGCGAAGATGGAAAACCTCTATTTATGGAGATTCTCAGAGCCAGCAAAATTGTACCATTAATGGTGGAAGGCTTAGCCAAAAAAGAAGTCACGGTGACTTAACGTTATTTGCTTCACGGTGGCGATCTTTTCGCGCATATTGTATCTGCGGGTTTGCGTCTCGGGTTAGTATGCCCTTTCTCTTGGTCCTATGTAGTGGATTAAGATTATTTTCTCATCCCATAAAACTTGGTAGACTATCCGCAGATTGCCTATTCTAATTCTATAAGTGTTTTCGTAGCCTTGAAGTTTGCAGACGTCGGCTTTTCTGAATGGTATGGGGTCGGTTTTTAGGGTCAAAATAACCGTTTTGATGTTTTGCTTTTGTTTTTCGGTTAATTTTGCAATTTTCCTTAAGGCTTTGCGCTTAATCTTTATGGCGAACATTAGTTTTGCCCAACGCCTTCATCAGTTCCTCTTCGTCTGCCACTTCATCTTTTTCCTCTATGGCTTTCTTTTCTTTTGGAGAAGGTTTCTCCACGGGTATGAGTTTCTCCACAAGTTCCTTGTAAAGAAGCCTCAACTCGCGGAGTTCTCTTCGGATGTCTTCCAACACTTCAACGCTCATAACCCTAGCCTCTAAAAGAACTAGACAAACCACAAATATATCTATTATGAACTCGACATGTCAGATGTAAGGGATTGCACCTTTAACAATGAAGACCTAAAGTATTATATTCAGTTAGCATTATTTGAAACCATATTATGGTAGAGCCGAGAAAGGTTATGCCAATTCATTGGGATAAGTTTAGTGAAATAGAAGTTCAAGGAATCCTATACCAGCACTTTATCAGTCTTGATTATAAAGTAGATTGGATTCATTTTATAGAACCTTCCAAAGAAAAGAAATTAGGATGCGACTTAGTTTGCAGAAGGAACGGGGAGACCATTGGTGTTGCGGTCAAGAAGAAACCTGGAATTACGGATTATGAGCAAGTAAAGAGGTTGGCGCAGAAAAACTATAATAGAAAACTCTTTATTTACTTAGAAACTCCTTCAATTTCGTTTACGGAAAAAATTAGAAAGTGTACCAGCAAAGTTGAAGTATTAAGTATATCCGACTTTGAGAAAGAGCTGGAAAATCATGAAACCGGATTAATGATTTTAAGCTACATTCATTATAGTGATTCTCTTTTCAGTAAGTTGACAGCAAAGTTTCTTTTGGAACTTGCGAACCTAATTAAAGAGAAGACAACGGATAATTTACAGAGAGAAACCATTAAACCTATGCCAGAATTATGGCAACTTAAAGATTACACTGCAGCTATGTCAAGATCTATTCAACTACTTTTGTCAATCTTGGAAAAAGACTGGTTTTATGCAAAAACTGAGCCAAAGGTTCTTTATTTTATCTTTCAAGAGGTTTTGAAGAACCTTGGAAGCATGATGGAAGGTTTTTGTCAGACATGGCAGCATTTGTTAATGAAAAATAAAATGCTTGTATTAAAAACACATGACAAATATGGCAATCGTTCAAATTGGCTTGGGTTATGGAATTTCGGGTTTTACCTTAAACAATCGTGTACATATTCGCCAGGGAAGTTAAAAGATAATTTAAATCAGCTCAGGAAAATTGACAAAGCGGAGTATGAAAAAGCAGAAAGGGAATTCAGCGAAACTATGAAAAAACAAGGCGGAGTATGGATACCGCGACCAATTATGGCAGATTTTCTAACAGAAGATTTCCTCAGACCACACTTTAATTTCTTATATTCGTTAGAAGGACTTGTGGACCAAATGTTTGAACTTTAAAATCGGTTTTTATGGTGGTGGTCTTTTTTGGGCGTATTGGTATCTGCGGGGTTTGCCGTCTCGGGTGAGTGTGCCTTCTTTTGATAGGTCTATGAGGGCGTGGGCTCCCGCCGTTCGGTCGTAGTGGAATCCGCGTTTTGCCATTTCACTGTGGACTTCGCTTAGGGTTTTTGGCGTTGCGAACCATCCTTCTTCCCATAGTTTTTGGATTATGCCTTTGCATGTTTCTGCGCGTGGTGGTGCTGCCGCCCGTTCAGTTATGGAGAGGGGCGCTTGTTTGAGTTTTTCTGTTACTGTGGATAGGATGCGGTCTACGGCTGATTGTAGCTGGTCTTCTTGGCATTCTATTTCGATTTCTATTTCGCCTACTCGCATTTTTAGGCGGATGGGTGGTTTTTGAGGTGGTTGTGTCAATTTTCCACCTTGTTGAATATTGAATTGTGCAATTTGTTCATGCACAACATTTATATATTCCTTCCGCCCAAACAATTGGCTGTTGGTGAATCTTGGTGATTGAACAATACACTATAACAACAACACCAAAATATAATTTTCCACAAACAACCATCGACACAGCGCTACCCCAACGTTTC
>CAZZMT010000118.1:0-27218 GCA_964655395.1 uncultured Candidatus Bathyarchaeia archaeon
AAGATTCAAAACATTTTTGGTTTGGGCTACGCTACGAGGGAGGATTTGCGGGAAATTGACAAGAAGCTCCGCGACTTATACTATGCGGATTTCAAGAGCCTACGTCACAAGTGGGAGGAAATTTATCTTGCCGCTTTGAACGCTGGAAAGGCCACCGATGACTTCAAAAAAGTTATCCAAATTATTGACCGGGTTGGCGAGAAGGTTCACCGTGCCGATTATGGTTATGCTGGTTTAATGGACCGCAAGGGAAGCATTCGCGAAACAGAACTGGCTCGCGTTTTAAACTATGATAAGGCTTTAAGCGACGAAATCCAAGGCATTGTGAAGGCTGTGGACGAACTTTACAATGATGCTCAAGCTGGGAATTGGGTGGACGCTGCCGCAAAGGCGCAGCGCATTAAATCCTTAATACTTGGTTTTGAGTCTAAATGGGATGAGCGTGAAAGACAGTTTAGACCTTTGGAGGTTTAGGTTGCATGCCCGTAATTGAACGTGTCGCGTGGGATAATGCTGGACCAGAAGACATAGCGTACCGTTTTCCGAAGCTTACGCTTAAGTATGGAAGCCAAGTTATTGTGAAGGAAAACCAGTGGGCAGTGTTTTTCCGAGACGGGAAAGCCTACGACGTTTTTGGCCCTGGAAGGCACACTATAACAAGCAGTAATATTCCACTTTTAACTGGCGCCTTGAAGGCTTTGGGGATTATAGGCGACATTTTCGACTGTGAAGTAGTTTTCGTCAGCAATAGCCAGTTCCGGGCGAACTTTGGCGGAAAAGCCTATTCCGCACCAAGCGGCGACATAAAATATCAGGCGGAGATTGGCTTTTATGGTTATCTGCTTTACAAGGTTGAAGATCCCAAGCTTTTCGTTGTGGAGTTTTTCGGCAACCGTGGCGCGAGCACTTCCCGAGACGTAGAAAACTACATTAGGGGCTTCATAAACGAGCGCATAATCAGCGAGTTTGGACGCCACGACATTTTTGAAGTTGTGAAGAACGCAGACGCCACTACGGATAAGGTTGCCCTAAAAATAAGCGATGAAGCCGCAAGGATAGGCTTAAAGGTGATTGACTGCGTTTTCGAAGGCATAAACATACCTGAAGAGGCTAGAAGGTTTGCTTCTGGAATGGGCACCCAAGCCATGATGATGCAGTACATGAAGGAAACTGCTGGCGAACTCAAGGGAAGCGAAGGCGGAGGCGCAGCAGCCGCTGGACTAGGCGCGGGCATAGGTTTAACAATGCCGTTTTTGATGGCGCAGCAGATGCAGCAAGCTCAAGCAGCCCAAGCTCAACAATTTGTCATATGCCCCAACTGTGGAGCTAAAAACCCCGTTGGAATGAAGTTCTGTGGACAATGCGGCTCAAGCTTGGCGCCGCCGGCGAAAGTTAAATGTCCAAAATGTGGAGCCGAAAACCCGGCGGGGATGAAGTTCTGTGGTCAATGTGGCTCGCCCCTAACCCAAGCCGGCACAGAAACTATATGCCCAAACTGCGGTGCAAAAAACCCGCCTGGCATGAAGTTCTGCGGAAACTGCGGAACAAAACTTGGCTAAAAACGGCTCATTCCCTCTTTTTCTAGCCCTCAACAACCAGTGGAGAGCCGCATTTCCAGCAAAATTTCATGTTTGAAGGCATGGAGAAACCACATTTTAGACAACTAGTAAATTGCGGCGGATGTAATGCTTCGCCGCAGTGCCAGCAAAACTTGTTTTCGATGCTGTTTCTGCCACCACATTTTAAACAAACGATCAATTGCCTAACTGGCTTTAAAGGCGACCAAAAAGTCTTAAACATGCATTGCGCCATGGTTAAGCCTAAAGCGAAACCCAAACCGGCTGAGAAAGCCTCGCTGACGATAGACCTATTCAACCTGCAATATCTCCAGTGAATCTCTGTTCTTTATGGGGAATAAGCTTTGCTGTGGTAAGGCTTTAGACCTATTTCAGCCAAAATATTAAAGGGGATTGCAAACGGGTCTAAAGGGTTTATGGCTTATCGTATTAAGTGGTTATCCGGGTTCAGGAAAAACTATGCTGGCGAGAAGGCTTGTTGCCGATTATCCTCTCCTAGCCCGTATAGGGGTTGACGAGTTGAGGGAAATGTTTTTCAACGAAGCTTACCCATGCCGCGATGAATTTTTAGTTTATTCCATGATTGCTGAAATGCGGGACCTTCTCCTCAAAAAGGGCTATAGCGTTGTGATAGACTCAACCGCCCCGGACAATGTAACCCGCGAGTTTCTTTTAACATCAAAGGTTTCACCCATTAACAGCCTACTTGTGGTTTTCACCGTTGATAGAGAGGTCTTGGTTGAGCGAAGCCTTGAACGGTTCGGCACTTCAAGCCCTATAAACGCCTATGACAAACGTTGGGAAAACCCTAAAGGAGGAATAGCCATATTCAAGTTTAAAAGCAATACACCCGAGGAGTTTGAAGCCTACTACGCCAGACTGAGGGAGCTTCTGGAAAGCGAAACTCACCCCTTCAAACCAGAATTTCAACAGAGGCTCCTAACATTAAACGAGATAAGAAGCGCTTTCCGGGAGTTTCTTAGGAAACGCTTAAAACAAAGCAGTCCAGCCTGACAGAATCCCTAAATTTTTATGTCAACTTAGGATAATTGTTAATATATATAGGAGGAAAAATGTTGGAAGCCTACATTTTAGTTAACACTGAGCCAGGCATGATCTGGGAGGTGGCTGAAGCGGTGTCAAAAATTGATGGGGTTAAGATGGCACATGCAGTTACCGGACAGTTCGACGTTGCTGCTTTCGTAGTGTTCGCCAAAGTTGAGGAACTTGGAAGAATAATTGAGAAAGTTCAACAGATTAAAGGGGTGCGAAGAACCCAAACCTTGATTGCTGTTCCACAACCCGTGAGAAAATAACCCAATTTTAGATAAGCCCGATCCATTCGCCCAGCGCCTCGCCAAGATATGCCAAAACCGTGAAAACAGCAAGTCTAGGCATGAAACTTAAAACTAGGAACGTTTGTATCCGCGCCTTCAAAAGCCCGCACACCAACGCGAGCAACTCCACCGGCAGTATGGGAATAGCTCCAAACACAACGTAGAGAATCCAGCCCCATCGATTCCAGAGGGCTGTCACAGCTTCAAACTCCTCAACCCCCATTTTCTTTACAAGAAAAGGTCTCCCGAGATTACAAGCCAAAAGATAATTTATCGTCATCCCAATTGTAAACCCGACTGCGGCAGTGAACGCCAACAAAGCAGGATCTAACCCAAAAGAAGCGGCAGCCACCACAAGGGCCGGGCTTCCAAGAGGTACAACGGTGCCAGCCAAAATCGTTGCAAAGAACACTCCAACAAACCCATACTCTCTAACAAAGTTTTTAGATTCCAGAAAAAGTTGCATTTTGCCAACTCCAAAAGTTTTAAAGAAAAAGATCAAAATCAAACCGATAGCAAGGAACGTTAATCCAACAATTAGAGATGATTTAACCCAAGAGATTTTCAATACGCTTGGTTTTTGGCTAGCGGTGTTCAATAGAATGTTTCCCCTCCATAGGATTAGCTTCCACAACCTTGTTTGATGGACGTTAAAACCTAAAAAGTTATTTCTAAACAAGCCATGAAACAATGGTCAAAAAATGGTCGTTAATAGTTCCAGAAGATTTTGTCTAACTTAAGCGTCAGATACCGACTTATTCCTTATTGGCAAGATTTATTTCTATCAGAAATTCCTAGTAATGTATGTGGTGTGATTTATGGAGAAAATTGAGGTTATAGGAATGATAGTTGCAGTTTCCCTGTTAGGCGCGGCTGGCAACATACTCTTTAAAATTGGAACTAACAAGTGGGGTTCGATACCTCCTCAGCGTTTTCTAGACCTTTCCTTCGCCATTCAATACTTTTTCACACCTTCAATCTTCTTAGCATTAGTAATACTATTCTTGGGGAGATTTTTGACAGGAAGCCCTCTGTCGGTTCTGGGCGTAACGCAAGTCTTTGTTGCCATAACAGTCTTGACCCTCGTGTTTACCTTAGCGTTGGAGACGTTGATCCTCAAGCAAAGATATGACCTTTGGACTTATGTTGGCATCATCATAGGATTAGCCTCTATAGCGTTAATTTTACGAGGAACATCAGCGTCGACTGTTTAGTACATGGGCGTGGAACATGAAATTTGTTCTAATATCCCCGCAGCCCATTAATGAGGAAAAGCCGTCACGCAAATTTACAGCTAAAAGAGCTCTAACCCTATTTTTAACATGGAGCATCATAATCCTCGTTTTAAGCTCCCTTATAGTCAATACTCTGCACATAAACGAAAGCGAAGAGGCGTATAAAGCTAAAGTGGAGAGCCTCCTTAAAGAAGCTGTTAAAGTTTTTGAGGCTATTAGGGGCTTCCCGCTTGAAACGGTAACTGTGGAAGTTATCACTATTGAATGGGCAAAGGAAAATTGGGGAAAAGCCTACGCAGAGCCAGATATCGCTAATATACGTAGGGAGGAAACGATCTACAAGGCTTTGTTTATGATTTCGGAAAGTGAAAGCCTATATGAGGCCAAAGTTGAATGGTGGGGCATGGTGATTTCCGCGGTTTGGATGAATAAAATCTACGTTGTTAGGGAGTACTTTAACCCTTCAGACAAGTTTAACGCCATGAAAATTCTCATACACGAGCTTACTCACATAATGCAAAGCAACTTTTCCGTTCCCTATACGCCAACATTTGATGGAGAAAAAGCAAGAGCAGCCTTGATTGAGGGGGACGCTCGCCTAATGGAGGAAGCTTACATAAACGAAATCTGGAAAAAAGCCGTTAAACTGCCCTTCGCCACAGTAAAAGCTTGCGAGGCATACCCTGAAATTTCTTTTTATGGCAGCGAACCCAGCGCGCTTCCCAAGTCCATTTCGCGCCTAAACTATTTTCCCTACGAGTACGGCTTGAAGTTCGTGAAAGCACTTTATTCGAGGGGAGGATGGGAAACTGTTAACCAAGCCTATTTGAACCCTCCAACCACAACAGAGCAGATAATACATCCAGAGAAATATTTGGCCAACGAGACGCATAAAGAAACTAAATCGCCAACAATAAATGAGGAAGGCTGGCAGGTTTTGAAAAACGAGAGGTTTGGTGAGTATTTCATATTTGTTATGCTAGCTGAATGGATTCCGGATGAAGAAGCTTCAAAAGCCGCAGAAGGATGGGGTGGAGATAAATTCACCTACTACGAGAAAGGCAACAACTACCTCTTCACATGGAATATCACATGGGATTCAGCGGCTAATGCCTCAGAATTTTTCGAAGCGTTTAAGAAAATGATGTGGAAAGTTGGCGCAGAGGAAGAAGACCAAAACTTGTGGAGTAAACATGGCAGATATCTATCATTAATTATGGAAGGAGCCTCAACCATCATCATAGGCTCCGACGATAAGACATTAGTTCAGAACATCGTAACCGAGCTAGCGTCCCTGCAAGTCGCGTCCAGTTAATGCAGCTGAAATTCTAAGAAAGCGTTTCCAATAATCGTATCAGCGTCAAAGTTTTATAAAATTTAACGAGATTTCAAAGTGGTTTAGGCTACCAGAGTGATTGAGGTGTACGCGAAACGCCCATCATCTAAGGTTTTTAACCCTCTTGTTACCGCTATCTTATCCATGCTAATTGTCAAAGCCTTAATTTTCTCAGTGGGCTTTGTGACAACATACCTCCAGGAGGGACCTGCACCCCCGTTGGAAACAGTGATGCGCCAATTCTGCCGATGGGATAGCCCACATTACATTGATATCGCAAAGAACTGGTACGTTAACGTTGGAGAACAACGCTTTTTCATAGTGTTTTTCCCACTTTACCCGCTTTTAATTAGGCTAACAACCTTTAATTGGCGGTACGTGAACCTGTCAGCCCTTCTAATTTCAAACGTTAGCTCCATTATTGCGGCGATAAGCCTCTTCAAGCTTGTTAAGCTGGATTTTGAAGACGATGTGGCTAAATGGGCCGTCTTTTATCTTTCTATTTTTCCAACAGCCTACTTCATGTGCGCCATCTACACTGAGGGCCTTTTCCTCGCTTTAGCTGTAACTTGCATATACTTTGCCAGGCTTGAAAAGTGGCCTCTAGCAGGTCTTCTTGGAATGCAAGCCTCTCTAACGAGAATTACTGGGCTTTCGCTTTTTCCAGCATTAGTTGTAGAGTACGTTTCCCAACGAAAATGGAAATTGAAAAATTTTGATGCCAAAATCCTTTGGTCCTTCTTGTCTTTGGCGGGTTTTATAATATACCTTGTAATAAACTATCAAGTTACAGGAAACTTTCTTGCATTTATGGAAATTCAGAGGGAACACTGGTGTGAAACTTTCGATCCATTGCTAGGTCTTGAAAGAGCATGGCATTGGGCTGTTGATGCTTCCTTCCCTGACAATTTAATGCTTGGAGTCGCCCAACTGGCCTTCGCTGCCTTAGGCTTATTAGGTATAATAATTGGCTTTATTCGACGCCTTCGCCTTTCATACAACACATACATGTTTTTTGCCTGGGTCATGAGTGTGTCGATGAGTTGGTGGATAAGTATTCCACGTTACATGCTTGTTCTTTTCCCGCTTTTCATTATTCTCGGCGTTTTTGGCCGCAGAAAAGTGTTTAACTATGTGGCTGCCCCCATTTCATTGGCGTTTTTGTGCTTCTTTACAGTTTTGTTTTCAAAAGGTTCTTGGGCGTTTTAAAATCACCAACTGCGCTAGGCCTTAAAAGCGTTCACTTGAAGACTTGCATGCATAAAAGTTAAAACCCATGAAGCTTAAAATCCAAATAAAACAACCATGGTTGGAGATTATGCCATGAATATTGACAAGCTGGACTTAGCGACCATTATCGTGTTGTCCGTTGTATTTTTCTCCATTGCTGTTTGGAACCTCGGTTTAACCAGCGTACCCCTCAGCACTTGGACCCCTTCAAAAGATGAAAGTTTCTACATAGATTTTGGCAGTTCAAAAAACATTAGCGCCGTATATTTTCTGCTCAAAGGCGGTGAAATCGACGTTAGGGTTTACACGGGCTCTCCGGAAAAATGGAGCGGAGGAAGATCTGTATCCCTAAGCGGCTATTACTGTTGGAGAAGGATAGACCTCAACTGTGAAACCAGATTTGTAAGATTCCTTTTTACTTCATCTAACGGAGAAATTGCAGAAATAGCAGCGCTAAGTAAGATGGGAGAAAAAATCGTAATAGACAATATTCGAAGCGAAAAGAATGAAGATGAAAGCCTTGCCAATTTGATAGACGAACAGGAAAAAGTTGAATGTCCACCCACATACGTTTCTGAAACATACTTCGACGAAATTTATTATGTGAGAGCCGCTGAAGACTACATAAACTTTAGAGAACCCTATGAGTGGACGCATCCTCCTTTAGGAAAGCTGATAATAACCGCTTCAATATTGATTTTCGGCTACAATCCCTTTGGATGGCGGATTATGGGGGTAATTTTTGCGACGTTGATGATACCAGTAATCTACATTTTTGGAAAGAACCTTTTTGGAACGCGGATAGGCGCATTTACGTCGGCTTTCCTCCTAATGTTCGATTTTATGCATTTCACCATGGGAAGAATCGCAACCGTTGACACCTACGTTGTTTTCTTTTCCCTTACATCACATTTCTTCTTTTTCATATATCTCCAAAACTTGTTGAAAAGAGGGTGGAAAACATCCACACTTCCCCTGTTTTTGGCGGTTTTGTTTTTTGCTTTTGGCTTTTCAACGAAATGGTACGCCCTATATGGGTTCATTGGACAAATTTTCATCCTTTTATTACTTAGAATTAGGGACGTTGTGGCCATAAATGATGACTGGGTTATGCGGGTTAAGACCTTTTGCAGCCATCCACTTTCCAAGTTTTTGGCTTTTTTAGTGGTTGCAGCGGTTATTTATCTGCTCACTTTTGTCCCCCACTTGTTAATGGGCCGCACTTTAATGGATGTTTATAACCTTCAAATTTCCATGTATGCCTACCATTCTAAGCTTACAGCTACACATCCGTTCTCATCACCATGGTGGGCTTGGCCCATCATTTGGAGCCCATGGCACAGAGTGCCAGTATGGTTTTACGTTTCATATCTACCCGGGGACATGGTTTCAACAATTGTGTCGTTGGGCAATCCGGCTGTTTGGTGGGTTGGCCTCGTATCAACCATCAGCCTGATTGAAGAAACTATTAGAAAAAGGGATAATACATGCGGGTTTGTTGTGACAATATTCCTTTTCCAATGGCTTCCATACGCGTTTATTTCGAGATGCCTTTTCCTTTACCACTTCTACATCAATGTCCCACTTATGATCCTTGCAACGGCATACTTCTCGAATAAAGCTTGGGGATTCCGATGGGGGAAAACACTGTGGATCGGCTACCTAATTGTTGTGGCGGTTCTGTTTGCGCTCTTTTATCCTGTAATCTCCGGTAGCCCTACACCACGCTGGTGGCGAGACCATTTAAGATGGTTCAACTGGTGGTTCTAATTGAAAAAAGCTGGTGTAAACTTAGAAAAAGTCGAGGTTTCCATGGTTTTCCCAGCATACAACGAGGCTAACAGGTTAGAAACAGCTGTGGAAAAAACCATTCAAGCATTGTCAGAAATAGCAAGCTCTTATGAGATAATAATTGCTGAGGACGGAAGCACGGATGGAACCGACAAGATTGCGTTGCAACTTTCAAAGAAATACCCAAATGTTAAACATATGCACAGCGATGAACGCCTTGGAAGAGGTCTGGCTCTAAAAAAGGCTTTCACCATCTCTAGAGGTGAAATCTTGGCGTTCATGGACGTGGACTTGGCCACCGACATTAAACACCTCAAAACACTCATAGAATCAATCAGAGAGGGTTACGATATTGCCATAGGGTCAAGGATGCTCCCCCAAAGTAAGGTTGAAAGAGAATTGACCAGAAAAATAGCCTCAAAAATGTACAACTTAATGGTACGCGTGTTTCTAGGCTCAAAAATCCGGGACCACCAGTGCGGTTTCAAAGCATTCAAAAGAGATGTAATCCTAAAAATCCTAAAAGAGACCTGTGCCACCCACTGGTTCTGGGACACAGAAATCCTTGTTAGAGCCTCCCGCATGGGCTGCAAAATAAAAGAAATACCAGTAGAATGGAAAAGTGGGAAAGAAACAAGGGTACATCTATTCATGGATTCAATCATGATGGCAAACCAACTGCTCAAACTCTGGAGGAATTTAAAAAGGGAAAAATTTCAATGAAAAACACTTAGTAAACATAAAAATTTGTCGGGCCAAGCGCTTATGCTTAAGGCCTAGGCTTGCAGGACGATCAAGCATCTTTAAGCACTTTTCAGCTCACAACTCGAAATGAAGGAGACGTCTTGAACCGAAAGATTGGTGGGGCTGCCCGGATTTGAACCGGGGTCCGGAGAGCCCAAGTCTCCTAGCCTAGACCAAGCTAGCCGACAGCCCCAACAATTTCAAGAAGTAAAAATTTGAATGGGAATAGTTTAAATGTTTCTCCATTAAGAAAATTGTCTTGATAGCATTTAGCGTCTTCTAACAGAACACTGCAAAACTTTCGGGCAGACTAGGCACTCGTCTGGAATTGGCATATCCTTTGGAATAGAATTTAAAAACCCAAAGTAATAGGCACATTTAGCTGGCGAATCGAAAACCTTCGGATAATCTGTAGATTTAACACCCACAATTTTCATGTTCTCCACAACAATGTCAATTTTCGACATGCAGTAGGGACAAGCATAATACGTTTGCCGCGGTATAGTAGAGTTATCCGTCAAAACAGCTGGCTTGTCAAATGTTTTACTGCACCCCTTATAAGGGCACTTGAGCTTTTCCTCGTGGCGATGGAACAGTGGAGGCGACATGGGCTTTCCCTTTTTGTATGTTTCAACTGGATCTGTAATATTAATACTTAATAAACATTTCTGTCTATTTGAACAACAAAAATACTGTTCGCCGCTGGTCACTAAAGATAAAATATGATTCGCTGAGGATCACAGAAAAATAAGGAAAATAAAGAATGGTTTATGTTTTTGGTTTTCTTCTAGTCCTGGCTATCAAGTAGCCTAGTATTATAATTATTATGATTATTACTACGGCCATTAGTAGAATTGTTTGCTCTGTTGTTAGTCCAGCTGACGGTACAGGAGTAGGTGTTGGGGATGGACTTGGGCTTGGTGAAACGCCTGGGCTGGGAGACGGGCTTGGAGATGGACTTGGAGACGGCGGCGTCCAACCAACAGGAGTAAGCTCATTCACTATTAATGGCCTCATTGGTTGTGGATATCCGAATGCACCTGTTTTGGTTGAATGTTCAAAGTTCCAATTGGTAAATCTGTCTGTCCTGTAAACAAATATAAACATTGGATAGAACACTATGCAAATTGTCGGTATATAATCTTTGTATATTTTGATCATTTGTTTGACGTCCTCCACTAAGTCTGTGTAGTTTAATCTTCGGAGGGCGCTGCGGGCAAAGTCGCTTATTTGGGCAGCAACCTCAGGCTCAGTCTCGTCAAAGCCTGTTGCCATCACCTGTGCAAAACCCACAGGAGGCAACAAGTAAGAATAAACCTGATTATACCATGGCTCCGGATACTCACCGTACGTTCCCTCGGCGAAGCCCCAATCTTTAGTCGGGGCAAGGAATTCGGCTACGAAGAAGTCCATTATCGCCAGTGGCTGGTATGTATGTATTTCTATTCCTATCTTCCTTAAGTTGTCAATTATGTACTCAGAAGTTCTGAGTCTCACAGCCGTCAAGGGAGCACTTTGCACGATGAATTTGTAGCTTAGTCTTGTTCCGTTTGGTGTTACGCGTACGCCGTCTGGGCCTTTTGTGAATCCTAAACTGTCGAGTATTGCGTTGGCCTCAGCAATACATTCTTCATGGGTTTTGCCCCAGCCAAGCCAAGCAGCCTCAGGAACATAAAACTCCGGACAAGCCGCAAAATTAACTAGGCATCTGTTGCCTGGTACACCATAACCCATGAAGTAGTTTTGGGCTATACCTATCTTGTCGAGGGCCAAGTCTATGGCTTGCCGGACCTCTTTCATGTTCAGCGGATAAAGCCTAGTGTTGATGGCTAAGACTTCTGTTGCAACAGGCTGAGGGAAAGTCCAGATGCCTATGTTAGGCTTTCCTACAACCTGTGCCAAAAGGTTAAAGGGATACGCGCAGACCACGTCGACATCGCCTCTCTGAATAATAAGCGGATACAATGACTCCTCAGCGTAATAGATCATCATAACCCCGTCTATTTTAGGCATGTTTTCCGTCTTCCAGTAGTCTGGCCTCTTTCTGAAGTACCACCATTCACTCGGCTTATATGAATCATACAAGAAGGGCCCAGACGTGACATGCTTGCTCGGATCATTTATAAATTCGTAGGCTAATGGATCTTCAAGATTTTCCCATATGTGAGCGGGCCTAACAAGAGTGCCGCCGAACTCAGCGTACCATCTCGCCCATGGCTGAGTTGTGATAAACTCAACAGTATAGTTGTCGACAGCTCTAACTTCCTCAAGGATCCCCTGCAAAGTTACTGGAAACGCATAGGTGAAGGTCTGGTTCCATGTAACTTCAACGTCATGCGCCGTGACTGGCTTTCCGTCGCTCCACCTTGCTCTTTTATCTATATAGAAGACATATCTTGTGCCGTTGTCAAGAATTTCCCAACGTTCAGCCAGCCACGGTACTAGACTACCATTGAACAAGTTCAAGATTAAAGGCTCGTAAAGCAGGTTGGCGAACCATACAGCCTGACAGATATCACGCTGCGACTGCAGTGGGTTAAATGAGGACACTATGCAGTTCATTTCAATTCGCAGTATGTTTTGTTGTTCTGCCTGCACTAACGTTCCAGGGGCCAGCGATGCAACGAGCGTTACTAGCGCCAGAAGAAGAGCGAAAGAGTGTTTTGCAAATTTTCTATACTCCATAATTTTTCCCTCACAATTTTTTCGAGTTTAAGTATTTAAAATTAGCGCCCGCAACGAAGTTGTCGGCTAATTTGATTTGAATTATTTTTATTTATGATTGGGTCTTAGTGGTTTGAGAGTTAGTTTCTTTCGCTTTTGATTTTTCTTTATGCTGTTTTCACGTGGAGATTTCTTGTTGTTTGGTGTAGCGCCTACGGGTCGAAGGGAACGTTTTTGAATAATGTGCATAGCTGCGTAGCGTACTTCAGAACCCTCGGCGGCGAAAGACCTAAAGCCTAAAGGTGGTCGAGGAACCTCAGCAAAAGCCCTCCATGCTCAGGTTTCGAAAGCCTGCGCCTGGCAGCCTCAAGCCTCCCGGCAAACCCATGTATATCGGTCATTTCAAAGGCACTAGATCTTGAGATCTTAAAAATCGCGTCTATGGTGAGGGATCCAGAACTAGAGGTATTGGAGCCTCGGCCGGGCTTCGATCCCGGGACCTGCGGCTTACGAGGCCGCTGCTCTACCAGGCTGAGCTACCGAGGCTCAGTAACTATATTCATTAAAAGTATTTTGTAGATTTGGCTGCTTTTAAGATGTTCGGAGGATTAGGAATGTTGAGCGAAATCTTTTAATAGTATAGTTATTACTATACTATTTTTGGTCACCATGTGTGGAGAAACTTCTTTAAAGCGTGGTTATTGGCTTTCTATTTTCGGTGGTTTGTTGTTTGCCTTGTCATCCCTTTTTGAGGCTACTTATGTTCTTTATTTGTCCGGTTACTCGTTTCTTCAAAAGGTTGAGCTTGCATTCAATGTGAGAATGTTTTTAAGTTTATGCATTTTCTTGGGTTTAAGTGCTGCCACACTGGCTTTTGTTGGCGCCTATTTCCAGTGGAGGGGTTTCACTCGTTTGGGTGGATTTTCCGGTGCTTTTGCTTCTGTTTTGGCGTTGTTTAATGTTATGGTGCCATTCGTTTATGGTTTTGAAGTCTACCCAACTTTTGCTTTGGGAACGGTTTTGGGTGTATGCCTTATCGCTGCTGGTGTTGAGTTGGCTAGTTCTGTTTTGGGGGCGAGGTGGCGTGGTCCACTGTTAACTAGTAAAGAGGCTGCGGTTGTAGCTGTGCTGTCAGCTGTTTACGCCGCTTTAATAATTGTGTTGAAGGTTCCATCGCCCACAGGCGGATATACGCATATTGGCGACCTGATTGTTTTTGCGGCAGCGTTGCTTTTTGGATATAGGGTTGGCAGTCTCGTTGGGGTCGTTGGGGCTGTGGCTGCAGACTTTTATGTGGGTTATGAGCGTTGGTTTGTCTCAATACTAGCCCATGGCCTCGAGGGTTTAATTCCGGGGCTTGCAAAGGGAAAACCTATTGTTGTTCAGGCTGTTGCATGTGTTGTTGGTGGTTTCCTAATGGCTACAACGTATTTCGTAATAAACGTGTTTATAAAAGGGTATCCAGCCGCAATAATCTCCTACGTGCGGGACTTGTTTGTGCAGGCTGGCATATCCATAATCGTGGGTTTAGCCGTTGTTAAGGCTGTTAAAAGCGCTATTCCTCAGCTTCGATAACCTTTTTGCAGAATGTTTAAGAACTGCCTAAGGCTTCGCTATTTTCAGCAAGAGCAAAGGTGTGAAATTTTGCAGACGTTGCGAGATCTGGGTGAAAGAAGGGCTATAGCCCTTATTCTTAAGCATTTGGACGAGATGCCCCAGATGCCCATCCCTTTCGGTGATGATGTTTCAGCCTACCCCGTGAACGGCGACGAGCTTTTTGTTTTGAAAACAGACATGCTGGTTGGCAAGACAGACGTGCCTAAAGGCATGAGTTTGTGGCAGGCTGCCCGCAAAGCAGTTGTTATGAATGTGAGCGATTTTGCCGCCAAAGGCGTGAAGCCCCTAGCAGCCCTTGTATCCTTGGGCCTGCCAAACAACATCACTGGGAAAGAGCTTGAAGAAATTGCTGAAGGCTTGAAGGTAGGAGCCCGAGAGTACGGCGTGTATATTTTAGGCGGGGATACCAACGAGGCTTCAGACTTTATAATAAGCATTTCAATGTTTGGCGTTGCCAAAAAAGATGCTTTAATGTTGCGGAGCGGAGCAAAGCCAAACGATGTGGTAGCGGTCACGGGCTTTTTTGGAAAAACTTCCGCAGGGTTAAAAATCCTGTTGGAGGGGTTTAAAGCATCCGAGGATGTTCGCAGTGTGCTTTTGGAGGCTGTTTTAATGCCAAAAGCCCGATTAAACGAGGGCTTAGCCCTAAGCGCAAGTGGTGCGGTTACCGCCGCCATAGATTCAAGCGATGGATTGGCATGGAGCCTCCACGAAATTGCAAAGGCAAGCGGCGTAGGCTTTATCATTGATAATGTTCCAGTGGCATCTGAAGTTGTCAAATTTGCCGAGTTGAATGGTTTGGATCCAGTTGAGCTTGCTTTGTATGGCGGTGAAGAGTACGAGCTTGTTTTAACCATAAACCCCAAACTTTGGAGTGAGGCAGAAAAAGCCGTGAAACAAGCTGGCGGAACTCTGATTAAGATTGGAAAGGCTACAGCTCAAAAACGAGTTTTTTTAGAGTTTAAGGGCGAAAAACGGGTTATAAAGCCCGTGGGTTGGGAGCACTTCCGAAGGCGCTAGAAATGACTGGCATGCCTAACTCTCCAACGGTTCGGGAATCATCCTTCTACGAAAAGCTTGCCGGAGGCAAAGTTAAATGCATTCTTTGTGAGAGAAGGTGTGAAATATCGGAGGGGCAGCTTGGCTACTGTAAGACAAGGAAAAATTTTGGCGGAAAGCTTTACACGCTCGTTTATGGGGATATAAGCGCCATTGAAAGCCGCCCAATAGAAATAAAACCATTCTTCCACTACTGGCCAGGCTCCACAGCCTTGACCTTCTCCACATGGTCGTGCAACTTTGACTGCGTCTGGTGCCAGAACTTTCACCTGTCAAAGGCTTACCCAAAACCTGAGAAAGCGGTCTACCTTCCACCGGAGAAAGTTGTCAAATGGGCTCTTGAAAGCGGGGATGCCGGCTTATGTGCAAGTTTCCAAGAGCCCACACTTTTGGCCGACTGGGTTGTTGAAGTATTCAAGATTGGCAAGCGTATGGGGATTAAATACTGCTGTTTTGTTTCGAATGGTTACATGACCCTTGAAGCTTTAAAAACCCTTTATGATGCGGGGCTAGACGGGCTTAAGGTTGACGTCAAAGGCGACGCTGAAACCTACAAGCGGTATTGTGGCGGGGCTGACGTGGAAAAAGTTTGGAGAAACATTAGGGAAGCCAAACTTTTAGGCTTACATGTCGAAATCGTGAACCTTGTGGTTAGCGGGGTCAACGACGACGAAAACACGTTAAACTGGGTTATTGAACAGCATTTAGAAAACGTTGGACCTGAAACCCCCCTTCACTTTACCCGCTATTTCCCAGCCTACAAGTTCCACAATCCACCCACAAAAATCGAAACTTTAGAGAAAGCCTACATGTTGGCAAAGAAGGCTGGAGTACTTTATCCCTATATTGGAAACGTGGCTGGACATCGCTACGAGAACACCTACTGCCCCAAATGTGGAAAAATGCTCATAAAACGTTATGGCTATTACGTTTTAGAATACAATGTGACCGTTGAAAATAAGTGTCCAAACTGTGAGGCAGAAATTCCCATTACTGGAAGATATTTGGGGAAGCGGTTTTAGGGTTCATGTTTTTCTTTTTAGGGTTTCCCTAAGCCTAAAATATGTGGCGGCGCCTATACCTCTACCTACAGCTGAAACCAAGTAGACTATTTGCAAGCCGTCGTCGGATAGTTAACATTTTATAACTATCCGTTCCACCTCAGCCTTGAAGGCCTCATAGATGGCTTTCGCCGCCGACGGTAAAGGACGGCACATCTGGAGTTTTGTAGCTATATTCCAAGCGGCTACTAAATGTCTATCCGCTTGGAAGCCACATCTCTTACACTTGAACACCTGCCCATTCGGCTTATTTAATTCGCCACATATCGGGCACATCTTGGAAGTGTTTTTCGCTTCAACATATTCTGGCTTATAGCCTCGTTCCATCGATTTATAGGTTATGGAAAAATGAATTTTCCTGAAAGGCATACTATGGAGTCTTCTATTCATTCTCTTTCCATAGCGTATTTTCTCTCTTATATCTTTGAGTTCCTCTATAACGGGTTTAACACCCTCTTCAGCAATTATATCAGCTATCACTCTGGATGCTTTATGAATTATAACGTTTACGCGATTTCTCTCTCTTCCAGAGTATTTAGCTAGCAGTTCAGGTTTGATTTTCCCATTCGTCTTTCTTTGAATACTTCGCCTCTTCTTGAAGTATCTGTCCCTGATATACTTTGCCTCGCTTATGTCTATCTTAATGAACCTAACTTTATCAGGCTTTACTATTGCCAAATCTATGCTCTTCTCATTCACATCTATTCCCATGAGTCCTCCACATTCCCTTTTCTCCACCACCTTCCTGAACGTTACGTGGAGATAGTATTCACCATCAAGTAACATGATTCTTGAGCCCTTAGCCTGCCAATCTCTGAATTTTTCAGCGTGTTCATGGAGCTTAAAAGGTATTGTGAGATGCCCTCTATGTGTAGCAATTTTAAGACTTCCCCAGCTGAACCAGAAGAGGTGTGTATCGTCAAGTAGAATAGCTTTCAACTCTTCTACAGATGGGGGCTTAACACCTTTCCTCTTCCTCGAAAGCCTCCTATGCGATTTGTATATTCCTAAAGCCATGGTTATGGCGGTGTAAATGTAGTGTGATGGGTAATCTCTAAACCTTTCTCGCAATTCATCGTAAATAGATTCGTGTAGCTTTTTTCTCGACGTTACGTTTAGGCTTGCCGCCTTCTTCAGACATTCTTCAACCATGTTTCTGTATCCTGAAAAAAGCTCCTTTAGTATTTGCCTTTGCTCCTCGCTGGGTTCAAGCTTGAACTTACATGTTTCACTCAGCAACAAGCTTTCTGACACCTTCTACCCCCTCTTTGTATTTGTGGCTCCTCAATCCGTAGAGCTTCCCGGCAAAGCTCGATACTAAGGCTACCAAGTCTTCCACAAGCTCTCGGTAAGCATCTTTGGGTTCCTCTCCATTAACAACTTCAATCCTGACGCCATAGGATGAAAAGTATCGCTCCAAATACCTAAAACCAAACCTAGTCAGCCTATCTTTAAAAGCTACTACGACAACCCCTATCTTTCGCTCCTCAACAAAATCAAAAACCCTATCTAATGATCTTCTGTTCTCGTTGAGCCCGCTGGCTACATCCTCTAAAATCGCAACAACTTCGTATCCTTTGGATTTAGCATAATCTAGTAGGCTTTGCTTCTGCCTTTCCAAAACCCCCTTTTGCTTCTGATCGTAAGAGGAAACTCTAACATAGATTACAGCGTTCTTTGAAACGTCAGGTTTAACAAAGCCCATTAAACGCTCAACTTCGCTTTCGGGTATCCGCCTTCTACCACCAATAGTCCTGATACACTTAATCTTCCCCTGTTTATCCCACTTCCTAAGTGTGTTGGGGTGGATTCCTAATCTTCTACAGGCTTCCTCAAGCGTTAGTAGTTTTTCGGACATCGCATGAAGAATTGTTAAGAAGTGTTATTTAAAGTTAACTATTCCAAAACTGTTGCTCAACCCAAAACCAGACCGTAGTGGCCGATGGCCAAGTCTGAGAGATAGCCGCCTATCAACGAACCAAAGAATGTAACGGTGCCTATTAGGAGGTTGTAGATGGCTGTAAAGCTTCCACGATGCATTTCCGGCATAACGTCTAGCAAGTATGTTGTTGCAGATGCTTGTTCGAAGGCTGCGACGGCGCCCCAAAAAGCTCCGATGCCTATTATGATGTAAATATTTGGCGAGAAAGCATAAGCCAACGGAACAGTGACGAAACTGAACCGAACAAACAGCAGCAATGGTTTTCTGCCAACAGTATCTGCAAACTTTCCAGCCCATCTTATGAAAATTATGGTGAACACCCCCTGCACCACAGATAGCATCGCTATCTCCAGCATTGAGGCGCCTAAAACCCTGACCTGGGTTATGGCGAAAAGCGGCCACGCAATCGACATGAAAAAAGTGAAAGTGGCACTACAAACGCAGTATCTAACAAAGTCTTGGGATTTTTCCGCAAGCCTAAAGGCAGCGAATAAATCTGCCGTGAATGTTTTCTCCGGCTTTTTGTTTAGTTTTTTCTCTTTTACCCTAAACATTATGATGGATGATGTTAGCCCGCATAATGTTGCAACTATCACGGGGACTATGAGCTGTTGTCGAAGGGTTCCGCCTACCTGCACCATTATCATTCCAGAAATTAGAGTGGCTGCTATGTTGCCTACCGAAGCCCACATGTTTATAGCGGCGTTGGCTCTTCCAAGACGTCGTGGCGGCACTAAATCACCTATCAAGGCGATCCAGGCAGGCGTGGCCATCGAACCTAAAAACGCTTGTATGGCAATTAACAACACCAGCTGGCTTGCAGAGTTTAAAAACAACAGAGGAACCCAAAGTAGAGCCACAATCAAACCGCCGAAGATGATGAAGGGAACTCTTCGCCCAAGTCTGTCGCTTAGCCTACCCCAGAAAAACTGCATAACATTGTTTGAGATGTTGCTGACTGACTGAAGCCAACCCATTTCCGAGGAGGAGGCGCCCAACTCTTTAACAGCGTAAGGTCCAACAAACGGGTTTATCATTCCAGAACCCAGAGAGTTAACTACTGAACGGATATAAATCGCTTTTAGCTCCTCTGAATTTTCGCTTGGCTTGTCATATCTTTTCATTAAGGTCTTGCTTTTGCAAGCAATTTACACCATGGTTTAAAAGAAGCTTAAAAATCAAACGGTCAAGTTAAAAAGCTCCATCCATAAAAAGAAAAGGAAGCTATACCATTAAAAAGTTGTTGGGTTTAATGTCGCGTTCTATTTTTTGTTAAGGAAAATTTATATGTGTGGATTTTTGATTCTATTTCAATCTCGTTTCAAAGTTCAGATTTTTGGGCGAGAAATCTATTTCTTGGTTTTTCTTTTTCGCACTGTTTTCTTTACGATGGTGACTGTTGGCTCTTCGTTTATATGTCTTATTTGGGCGTTTGGGTATAGGCGTTTAATATCTCTCCTTATTTTGGCTGAGTCAACATCTCCATAGGTTTTCACGTCAATTATTGGGTTGCCTTCATCATCATACGTTAGGGAAACAGTGTACCCCGAACCTATCTCAATTTTTGCCGGCTCTAAAATGAAGCCCCAGTCCTCCGGAAGGCTTAGTTCAATGGAGCTTGAGGCGTCACGTTTCTGTTTTTTATCAACCATGGCCAACCACTGCTAAAAGAAGGGGGAGGAGGAGCTTAAAGAAGTTGCTATTTAGAAATAATGATTGGTTTTTCAGTCTAGTGAAACCTAGTGGACCATAAGCCTTTCTTCATACTTTTTCAAGTATTCGGCGGCTTCTGCCACGTCCATGAATAGGTCGTCGACGCGCTGCACGTCTTCAACTGTAACCTTGTCTTTGTTGAGGGTTTTTGCGTTTTGGGCTGCTAAGCTTAAGAGTTGAACGGCATACCGCATAGAACTTTTTGCTCCAACCTCGGCGAGCTTCTCCAAAGCCTCCGGCTCAATTTTGATCTTCTCTTCAGCAGCGCGGATTCTGAGGATCTCCTTTATACTTTCCATGTCGTAGGGTTCTGTGGCAATTATGACAGCGCGGTCTATAAGGTCAAGCGGGAAACCTAATGGGCTTTTTATGTCTGTTCCCCGGATGCGGGCAACACCACGGTTCGTGGCGAGAATTATTATTGGAACAAGCTCGCTTTCCATGGCTCTGCTTAGAAAACTGAAGGCTTCCAAGTCTAAGAGGTGGGCGTCGTCGATGAAGAGCACACCTGGATGTATGAAGGCTTTTCCACCATCCACCCATTCTTTCACTTGCTGGTCAACAGCCATCCGCACTTCGGTGTCAATTTCCTTGGACTCGGAACCGCCAAAGAACAGGGAGAAAAGTCCTCCTGAACGTTGCCTCGCGTTAAGCTCGTCCAAATCTGCCAGCGTAAGCATGTAAACGAACTCTTTCTCTTTTAGGACTTTGCCACTAGGACGGGGAATCTTTCGCCTAGTGTCCACGTCGTAGGTTTTGCCCTTTTGGCTTTCCAAGCACAGTCCAAGGTTGACGACTCTGCCAGTTTCAGCGTCTATCTGGATTACATGCCCCTCAGAAATGCCTTCAGCAATTATTTGCTGGGCTATGGAGGCGCCAGCCTCAATAGTTTTCTCCTCCTCTTTCGTCTTTAAAGTTAGCCTCACACTTTCCGGGATCTTCTGATATGGGTTGTATGGGTGTGGCGCCGTTCGAATATCGACCATGGTGACCTCGCCCTCATAGACTTTCCGCATTTCATGAATTTCAACGCCGATGCATTTTCTAATGGCTTCTATGAGGACTTCTGTTTTCTTCCGCTCAGTGCTGTAGATTTCACTGCCGCTCATCTGGATAAAGGGCACATTCTCGCCTAACTCCTTGGAAATTGCCACAGCGATGGCTGTTTTACCGGTGCCGGGAGGCCCAGCCAGGATTATGCATTTTCCGCTAAGCTTGCCCTCCTTAATCATTTTGACAACTAAACCGGCGGCTTCTCTAGCTTTCTCCTGTCCAACCATTCCATCCTTGATTTTAACAGCCTTCAAGTTTTCGTCCAGTCCCAAACCTTTAATGTGGGTGTGGGCGCCAATACGTTCAAACCTCGACACGGGGGTGGTTGGCAACTCTCGAATGGTTGCCATCTAACCGCCTCCAACCATAGGGGGTTTAAAATACCCGATAACAACAAGTTTAAACCGAAAAGCGCAAAAATAAAAATCTACCGCTTAGCCAGCCAAGTTTTTGGTGAAACCAAAAACGTGAAATACGCCAAATGGGCATAAAAGTGTGGGGTAAGTTGTACCTTGAGTACTTCTGAGGCACCGCCTACCCCACAACCGCCGCCGCCCGAAGCAACTTCTCAAAAACCCTATGAAAGAAAGTTTTCTTTCCCTCAGAGATTTTTCAAGGTCTTAGTTTCGCCAAGGGAGGGCAAGGAAGACGTGGCCTTAGCCCCCTCTTATGGCGAAGTTTTCGGGATATTAGCTATCCAAATGTTTGCTTCGTTTGTGATTATTGCCCTTGTCTTTTCAAAGATTCAGTTTGTAGGAGTGCCACCCACTGTTTGGATCATTTTAACATTTGCCTCAGCCATAGGAGTTGTTTTTGCCTACGGTTTTCTTGTCGCTATTTGGTTGATAGAGTCAGCCATCGTGAAATTCGCCTGTAATAAGGTTAGTGGTTGGGACCTAAAAACCGCCGCGTCAATCACGGGGTACACCTATTTAGTTAACATACTTTTGAGCATTATTTCAATGATTGTTTTTTGGCATTTTATTCCATCAATAGTAATCGACGTTAAGAACTTAGAATTAACGCAACAGACCATAGCTACTCTTAAAGCCCAGCTTAACTGGCTTTGGCTTTGTTTGCTGCCCGTTTCCCTTTTCGGCATTATTTGGAAGTCCCATCTTGGGGGCTTGGGAGTTAACTTTGGGACTGGAGGGAAGCGCCCGCAAAAGCTGGGTTTCACGGTTTTCTTCTGCATAGGTCTGGTTGGATTGCTGATTTCGGTTATATCAAACATTTTAGGGTAAACTTAGGGACATCTCTTTTCTATCGAGGATGTAGTTTAAGATGGAGATGCATGTAGCTGCCAAGTAGGGTTTTCTTCCAAGAGAAATTTTTTCTCCATATCGCAGTGCGTAGGCCTCCACTTTTTTGGGCAAGCCCACGTGATCCCCCAGGACAAAAACTGGGTTTTCGCCTATATCGACTTCGCTTATGTCTTTTCCACCCTCCTCTAAAACATAGATCTGGGATTTTTCGGCTTTCATTTTCAAAAGGGCTTCGAAGCTGAGTTTTTCGGTGGAAACTCCTGGATGGGTTTTACCCGCCAAAACATTTTTCAAAATGTTTGTCCAAGTCTGCTGGTCTGTTCTAACATCGTGAAGCGTTGCTCCATCAACCTTCAAATGCACTGGTGGCGATGGTGGACCGTTCAGTACTACGTGGAAAACCACGTCTTTTCGGATAGCATGCGACAAGAATAAGCTTGCAACGGCGCACTCGTAAACTATGTCTAAGCGTCCAGCATCATGGAGGTTTGTCCACTTCGCGTCTGTTCGTCCTAAACGCGAGTAAAGAATGAACTCTCGCACCGCACTTTCCCAAACTTAAGCTGTTTTATGCTGCTTTCCTTATTTCTAGGATTTCTTGGTAAAGCTCTTTTAGGATTTCGTTGTAGTCGGCTTTCCCCTGCTCCACCAAATCCATCAACGATTCAAGCCTTCGCGTCGTTTCTTCGGAAGTGTAGTTTCCAAAGTTTTGGCGCAGATACATGTAAACTCTAAAGCCTAGCGGTGTGCTGATAAGCCTATTCTTCCGTTCGACAGCGTAATTTCTTTCAAGGATTGTGAAAACTATTTTCGCATATGTGCTTGGTCTCCCTATGCCTTTTTCCCTCATTAAAGCGATTATTTCGCCCTGCGTGTAGGGTCTGGCAGCTGGCACTGTTAGAAGCCTTGCGAAGGTTATGGTGTATTCACCTTCCTCGACGGGGTTCACGGTTTTTATGGGCAAAACCACGTTGAAGCCTTCAGAAACTATGCTGACGGGATTTTCCATGTAGACCTCGTTTCCATCCACCAAAACTTTGAACTTCTGGTAGAGAAGCCTAACCTCCCTCATTTGGCTTGCAATAAACCGCTTAAATATTAAGTTGTAGAGTTGGAAATGGTCTACGGTCAGCCTTTTCGGGAAGCGCAGAAGCCCAAGCGATATTAGATTTTTCAGCCTCTCAACGTCTATGGCTCTTGTCGGTCTTATGCACTCGTGGGCGCCTTCCACGGCGTATCTGCGGGGAACAAAGAGGGACGGATACCTTTCCTGGATGTATTCTTTGGCTACGCCTATTCCGACAGTCGAGACCGTTGTGGCATCCGTTCTGTGGTACGTGCAAAGACCTATCTCGAACAAGTCTTGGGCAATCATCATAGTTTTCGTTGCCGGAAAACCAAGTTTCGCCGAGGCATCTCTAAGCAACGTGTCCGTTGTGTACGGCGGAGGCGGGTTCAACACGCGTTCTTCGGTTACCAGGTCCGCTATTCTTGCTTTAATGCTCCTCAGTTGTTCTTCAAGTTGTTGAGATGGAAATGGCAAATTTGGGTTTTCGATTGAAACTTTTAAGCCGTTTGAAAGCACAGCGGACAAAATCTTCTTTTTCTTTCTCGATTCGTTTACTTGCTCTATTATCCAACCCAAAACTGGCGTTTGAACTCTTCCAGCAGACAACCGATAGTTCCGGAAGCGTTGCCAAAGCTTCTGGCTGAGTTCAAACCCTATCCAGCGGTCTTCGATGCGACGGACAAGTTGGGCTTCCACCATTTTGAGGTTGATTTCCCGCCGTTCTTTTATAGCTTGGAGGAAAGCCTTTTTGGTTATTTCATGGAACTCAAGCCTTTCAATGCGCCTATTCATGGGGTAAAGTGAACAGTAAACGTCGTAGGCTATTTTCTCCCCCTCAATGTCCGGATCTGTGGCAACGAAAACGCAGTTAACTTCGAGGGCGATTTTCCTCATAGCCTTGACAAGCTCTTTCTTCGAGTAGTAGTCTTGACTTTTGCATTTGGGACAAAAATCAAGCCCAGCGAACTGTTCGCCGCACTTCCGACATTTCTTAATGAAGTCATATATGGGCGTGAAGCGTCCATCTTCAACTTTGACGCCGTGGAAACCCTCGTTCAAAACGAGGTCGTAAATGTGCCCCATGCTTGCCACGATGTTGAGCACATATTCGCCAGCGCTTACCTCAAAAACCGTTATATTCTCAATTTTCCTTTTGAATGGTCTACCGAAAAATCTTGAAATTGTCCTTGCCTTTGTTGGAGATTCGACGACAAGCAAAGCCGTTTTGATGAAGTCTTTAAGCCTCTTCGAGATTTTACCTTCACGTATCTCCATAATTATTCGTCGGTCTTCGTCTATGCCTTTGAACCATCTTTCAACAGCCTTTAAACTAAATTTGAGTGGTGAAAATTCGCCGAGCATGAACTCTAACTGTTTCTTAAGCGAGTAAAACGCCTTTTCATCATCTATCAAAATGAAGCTTGCGCCTCGAGTTATGCCGCCGGCAAACATTCTGGAGGCTCTTCCAGAAGCCTGAACATAAGCCACCGGGTCCGCCACAACCAAGAAGAATTCGCTATTCCTCTGTTTTAGGGAGACCTCTCTGCTTTTAGATATTGCCTCAATAACTTTTGGCGTTATAGCCTCCCTTAAAAAGCCTCTTGTCTCTGATACTATATCTTTAACATATCCGTCGAAGCCTTCCAGCTGAACGTCTTTTTCCAACGCGTCTCTAACCTTTTCAACGGTTTCTCTGCTAACTGGCACAACTCTGCGAAGCATGTTGATTAATTGGCTTGCTTTTTCCTGCATTTTTGGCTCTAAAAACTCTCTGACGTTTTTAAGAAGTGTGAGAAGCTTAACTGGGTTGTACTCGTCCCAGCTCAGCCTAATCTCCATTCTTGGAACGCCAGTAAAAATTACATATCGAATTCTTTCTGGAAGATCTATGCCTCTCGCCAATGGGCTTCTGAAGCTTGCAACTCCTATAAGGGCATCGTATTCGCCGTTCTGGAACTTTTCCAGCATTTCCTCATCCATTTTCATGTAGGCATAGGCTTTAACTCCGTTGACGTTCAAGAAAGCGCTGAGTTTGGCCACATAATCCCTTCCGAAAACAGATGGAACAAAGACGAGGCAGCCGCCACCAAACCTTTGGATGAGCGATAGAACATGTTGTTCTGGGCTGTCTTCAGCTGGCAAATAGTAGTCTTTGATGTTTCTTAGGAATTCGGGTTTAAAGCCTATCTGAAAGTTTAGAAGTTCCTCGAAAAGCTTTATCCGTTTAGTTCTCCTGGCCTTAACCGTCGCCCCCGAAACCACAAGCAAGCCTATCTTGTTTTGAAGTTTATACCCTTCGATCTGGTGTCGGAGCCTCTCTATCTCCCTTAAGACTTGTTCGGATGGTTTTCCCATTCTTTCTAGACGGCTTGCCTCCCTCCGCAACTCTATTATTCGAAAGGCTGCGGTTATTATCTCGTCGCTGAAACCCAAAAGCTTCATGACTTTGTCTATGTTTTTGGGAGATTTAAGGAAGGAGTCCACATCATCCACAAAAACGAAATCGAAGGCTTTAGCTTCAAAAACGTCGAAGCGGTTAATCAAAAACCTCTCAGTTGTAACTAAGATTTCAAACTCGCCCCTCGCCACCTTTTCTAGGACTTCCCTCCTCTCCGAGTCACTCATGCCAGCATGATAGCAAAGCGTTCTAGACTTGACGCTAAGCCTTTCTGAAAAAACGTTAAGCCTTTCCACAACCTGTTGGACAAGAAGCGCTGTCGGCACAATAATGTAGCTTCTTTTACCGTTAACCGCAAAGTACAGAGCTGAAACCGTTCCCAAAACTGTTTTTCCAACACCTGTAGGCGCCACTATGGAAAAGCTGTTGTTTAAAAGGATTCTCCTAGCCCAAGTCTCCTGAAGGGACCACATCCTTTGCCCTACAGCCTTCCTGAAGAAAAGCGAGAACTCTCCAAGCTTTTGGTGGAATGCGAAAACTTCTTCAGCAAAATAGAGTTTACCTTTCTCCCTCAAAATTTTTAAAAGCTGTCTCCAGCTTTTTACGGCTTCGGCTTTTCCCACACATTTTTCACAGACCCCAAGTTGAAGAAGCCTTTCATCCGAAATTGAACCTTCACAATTCACGCATAGACCGTAATAGATTCCCCGCATTCTCAACACCTAACTTTAGGTGGGTGGTGGACCGGGCGGGATTTGAACCCGCGACCTCCCGAGTGCGAGTCGGGCGTTCATACCAGCTGAACTACCGGCCCACGAACCTTTTCTCTGAAGAAAAGCTTCACCAAAAGATTTAGAGCTTTCGTTTTTTGAATCTTCCATGTTTTGAGCTTCCATGTAGCCTAGAATGGAGCTTAAGGCTTCCTCACAAATCCTTGAAAGGTTTAGCTTGTGTTTTTTGGCTTTTTCCACCAAATTTTTAGAGAGGTAAAGTGAAACTGTGGTTTTATATGCGGTTTTATTGTGTCTTGCTATTCGCTTTCCACGTGGAATTTCCGCTTTTTTCCACGTGGAATTCAAGTTCAAAACCGCCTCACTCATGGCTTCGCCCTCAATATTTCTTTATTAAAATCTCAAGTAACCTTAATACCTCACGTGAAAGCTCCAAGTTTTCTGTTTTTATACCAATTTTTTTTGAAAGTTCAATGATATAGTTAAGGAAGTCCATGTTTGTAAATGCTAGATATAAGTATAGGTTGGCTATGGTGTTTAAATCCACTCTTTTGTCGGTTAAATCCTCGTTTAGATAATTAAGCTTTTCAAACAGTTTGTTAAAAAACTCAAGCTGAACCTCATAGGAAGCCAGCTTAGCAATAGTTGAGCTTTCTATTTTTATTTCCGGAGGTAAGCCTTCAAAAAATTCACGTAAGTTAATATTGCTTCCAAAAGTTGCTAAAATGCCCTTAACCGTGTATTTTAATATTTCAACTTCACTTTTCAAGCTTCCTCTTTGAAAGGTTTTTTTATCAACAACTTCTAAGAAGCCTTTTTCCTTTAACACTTGAATTCTGCGGTAAACAGTAGCCCTCGGAATCTTCAAGTTTACAGATGCTTCATACTTGCTTGCTTTTCTTTTCTCATAGAAAAACTTAAGAATGTCGAAATCTTCAGAGGATAAGCCTTTGAAAAGTTTTCTCACGTTTTCCCTTAGGCTGTTTTCCAAAACTTGAATTCTATTCTCAAGATTTTCTATATTCTCACTTTTCATATTCTCACATGAGAATATATTCTATGGAGGATAAGAATATAAATCTTTCCATCGCGTTGATATTATGATGGAAAAATGAGTATAACCGTAAATTTGCCCAAAATATCATGTCCCTACTGTGGATATACATGGATACCACGCACAGAGAAACCCGTTAGATGTCCACGATGCTTGAAAAGACTGGACGCTAAACATAATTAAAAATTACAAAAAGGTGTAGAAAAATGGAAGCCCCAAAGCAAAAAATAAACAAATCTAAGGATAAAAGCATTACTCTCATAGGCAAATGCGGAAAATGTGGAAAAAGCTTCGAAGCTGAGGCTGTTCTGCCCTTAATCCGCTATTTTGACATGGAAGGAA
>CAZZMT010000119.1:0-14255 GCA_964655395.1 uncultured Candidatus Bathyarchaeia archaeon
TAAACGCGGATGGTTCAGAGGCTGAGATGTGCGGCAACGGCATCCGATGCATTGCCAAATACTGTTTTGAAAACGGTATTGTGCGGAAAAACTTGCTTCTTGTGGAAACATTGGCCGGCGTAAAAACGCTAGACATCAAACTGGAAGACGCCACCGTAAAGTCCGTAAGGGTTAACATGGGTTCTCCAAGCTTTGAGGCTGAGGAAATACCAATGAGATGGAACGGAACATTCATAGACAAACCAATTCAAGCCGGTGGAACAACAGTGAGGGCAACAGCCCTCTCTATGGGGAACCCTCACTGTGTTGTGTTTGTTGAAAACGTTGAAGACTATCCCGTGGAAGCCATTGGACCCATTTTGGAGAACCACGAACTTTTTCCAAAGAGAACCAACGTTGAATTTGTTCAAATAGTTTCAAGGGACAAGTTAAAGGTTAGGGTTTGGGAGAGAGGCGTAGGCGAAACCTTGGCTTGTGGAACCGGCGCATGTGCAAGTGTTGTCGCCGCAAAAATTCTTGGAAAAGTGAATGAAAAAGTCGCTGTTGAACTCTTGGGAGGCGAACTAACCATCGAATATCGCAACGGTGGCACTGTCTTCATGGAGGGACCTACCGAAAAAGTTTTCGAAGGTGTAATAAACCTTTAAGGAGGATAAGTCCGTTGGATTTTGAGCTATCAAGAAAGGTTGAGGCTCTTCCCCCCTACCTGTTCGCCGAATTAGAGAAGATCGTTAAACAAAAAAGGCAAGAGGGCGCGGATTTAATTTCCCTCAGCATAGGAGACCCTGACCTTCCACCGCCGAAGGTTGTGGTGGACGCCTTAAAAGAGGAAGTAGCCAAACCCGAAAACCATGGCTACTCATTCAGCGAGGGAGAATATGAATTTCGGTTGGCCGTTTCCAGATGGTATAAGAGAAGATTCAACGTGGATTTGGATCCAGATCGAGAAGTCGTCGTATTAATCGGATCGAAGGAAGGGCTGTGCAACATTGCAAGGGCTTTCCTCAACGAAGGCGATCGCGTGTTGCTGCCGGACCCAGCCTACCCGGTGTATGCTAACGGATGTACCATTTTAAATGGAGGCGTGCCAGTTTACTTCCCATTACGTGAGGAAAATGGTTTTCTTCCAAACTTTGAAGAAGTGCATGTTAAAGGCGTTAAAATGATGTTTGTTAATTACCCAAACAACCCCACAGGTGCTACAGTATCCCTTGAAGAGCTAAGAGAGCTTGTGGATTTCGCCATTGAAAACAAGATAATTCTATGCTATGACAATGCTTATTCGGAAATATCCTTTGGCGATTATAGGGCTCCAAGCGTTTTGCAAATAGATGAGGCACGGGAAGTTGCTATTGAATTTCATTCATGTTCAAAAACTTTTGGGATGGCTGGAAGCAGAATAGGCTTTGCTGTTGGAAACGAAAAATTGGTTGCTGGGCTTAAAATGGTTAAATCACAGGTAGATTCTGGGCCTCCTAAATACGTACAGTTGGCGGCTGCAAAAGCCTTGGAAATGTATGCTGAGGAGAATCCTCCAAGTTTTGTGCGAGAGGCTTGCCAAACATACTATAGGCGAATTAAAATTCTTGTGGAGGAGTTGAACTCGATGGGGTTAAGATGTCAAATGCCAAAAGCCACATTTTACGTCTGGGCTAAATGCGGCACAAATTCCATAGACTTTGTAAAGAAAATGCTGGAAGTTGACGTTGTTGCCACACCGGGCGTGGGATTCGGCAGTCAAGGCGAGGGATACGTACGTTTTTCAGCAACATGCCACGAAGAAAGGATAAAAGAGGCTTGCGAAAGACTAAAGAAAATCCTCTCTTGATGGTTTTGTGTTCCACGCATCTTCAGACTTTGAGAACTTGAATTCCAAAAATATTTTCTGGATAAATATTCCAAAAAGAATATATGGATGCTTTGGGAATTTTGAGAGCATGCTGCCACCCTTGGATGAAATAGCCAGAAAAAGAAGAATGTTGGGTTTAACCCAAAAACAGCTGGCAAAAATTGCGGGTGTAAGCCAATCCTTCATAGCCAAAATTGAGTCTGGGAAAATTGACCCGTCATATGGCAAGGTGAAGGCTATTTTTGACGTTTTAGAAAGGATAGAAGCTGGGGAAAACAACACTGCAAAAGCCATCTACCACGAAGGTGTTGTAGGCGTCGAGAAAACCGACAAGGTTGCAAAGGCAATAAGCCTAATGATGGAACATGGCTTTTCACAATTACCAGTCTTTGAAAACGGAAAATGCGTCGGATGCATCTCAGAGAAAACAATATTAAGCCAAATAACGGTCGCTAAAGACCCCTCAGAAGTCTCTCAGAAACTTGTGGAAGAAATCATGGAGGAGGCGCCACCACAAATTGACGAAAACGCTCCATTACCACTGGTTTCAAGCCTACTACATTTTTATCCAGCTGTTCTTGTAACCAAGAAGGGAAAAGTGGTAGGCATAATAACGAAAGCAGACCTCTTTAAGGTGATAAGGTAAACACGATTTTACTGTTGCGCAATTAACCTCTCAACTAAGTCATCCAATTTTTTGATGGCATTTCTCACGTTTGTTTCCATTTTAGCTACTTGTCTACCTGTCTCAGCAAGCATTTTTCGACGAGAATTAATCATTCTTGTTACTTCCATGGGGGCTGGTCCTCCCCTGACATTGTGCATCTTAACAAAGTTTGCCACATCAACCGACGCTTTTACATCATCCTCGTTGACCGTTAAGGACAGCCCTGAAACCTCCTCGGCAACTTTCCTTAACATTTCAGCTGTCACATCTTGGGGGTTTATTTTATTCTCAACAATTTTTCTAGCAAGGCCGCCTACAATTTTATGAGCAGTTCTGAATGGGACATTATATTTTTGAAACAAGACCCTTACAAGCTCTGTGAAAGTGGAAAACGTTAAGTTTGGATTTTCCAAGTCTTGTACTGGCTCGCATGCAACAACTAACTCGGATAGGATGCTGAGTGCCTCTTTAACTTTGGTGCATGACTCCCAAAGCTTTGGAGTGGCCTCTTGAAAATCTAAGTTGTAGCCGGACGGCAGAGACTTCAAAATCAAGGCGCATGTCGTAAAGTTGCCTATAACGTGGCTCATTCTCGCCCGTATCACTTCAAGAACGTCTGGGTTCTTTTTCTGCGGCATTATACTGCTGGTTGAGCAGAACTCGTCCGGAATTTCAATTAAATTGAACTCGTGCGTGCTCCAAATTATCAAGTCTTCGGCTAGGCGGCTTATGTCTATGGCTATTATCGCCAATGTGGCAAGTGTCTCCATTACGAAGTCGCGGCTGCTGACAGCGTCAAGTGAGTTTTCCAGCACATCGGCAAAGCCTAGAAGCTCCGCCACCATCTCCCTGCTTATGGGATAACTGGTTGTAGCTAGGGCTGCAGCGCCCATGGGGCAAACATTAACTCTGCTATAACATTCAAAAAGCCTTTCGAAATTTCTTTGGAAAACGTCAAAATGGTATAGTAAGTAATGGGCGAAGGTTATTGGTTGAGCGGGTCTAAGGTGGGTATACCCACACGTGATTGTTTGGACATGTTTTTCAGCTTTCGACAAAAGCCTTGCCTGAAAATCAATTATAGCCTTCATCAAGTTTATCAGCTGTTCCCGCAACTCCATTCGAATGGCCGTTGCAACCTGGTCGTTTCTACTTTTCGCTATGTGAAGGTTTTCTCCAGCCCGTCCTTCCGCCCTTTCAGTGACAGCCTCTTCAACGTATACATGCACGTCTTCAAGATACCGCCCCTTTTTCGGCTTGTCAAGTTTTTTTAACGCCTTTAAAATTTCAGCTCCATCGCGGCTGCTTATTATTCCCTGCTTCATCAACATTATTGTGTGGGCTTTGTTTATGTCTACAACGTGTTTTAGAAGTTTTACATCATCCTCTATCGATGATATGAAACGTATAACCTCTTTTTTAGTGGACTTTATTCTACCACCTTTAAACAGTAGGCTCACGGTGGGCTTCCTTCTCTGACTCTAAATTGTTTTTGAGGATGTGAAAGGTTTTCGACTGCAACCCCCAGAGTTCAATGAAACCTCTTGCGAAAGACTGGTCAAAAGTGGTTCCAACCTCGTAGGTTGCCAACTTCACATCGTACAGCGAATACTTCGATGAACGTCCCACAATCCTCAAGTTTCCTTTATAAAGCTTTAATCTAACCTTGCCACAAACTCGTTCCTGCGTTTTGTTTATGAACGCTTCCAAATCGTTTCTTAATGGATCCACCCATAAACCAGAGTAAACCAAAAAAGCCCATTGGGCGTCCACATATTTTTTAAATGTTAATTCGTGATGTGTCAAAACCATTTTTTCCAGATCCTTGTGCGCCTCCAACAGTATTGTAGCAGCGGGGCATTCATAAACCTCCCTTGACTTAATGCCCACAACTCTATCTTCAACGTGGTCTATGCGCCCAATTCCATGCATGCCTCCAACTTGGTTCAGTTTTGTAATCAATGAAACCGGATCCATGGACTCGTTGTTAACTGCGCATGGAACGCCCTCTTCAAAGTCTATAGTTAAATACTCTGGTTTGTCCGGACATTTCTCAGGCGGCAATGTCCACTCAAAAACTTCTTCTGGCGGTTCATTGTATGGGTCCTCTAAAACACCGCACTCAATGGAGCGCCCCCAAAGATTTTGGTCAACACTATAGGGATTCCTTCCACTCAATGAAATTGGAAGGTTTCTCTCCTTGGCAAACTCTATTTCCTTATCCCTTGACAACTGCCAGTCTCTCACAGGGGCTATGACCTTTAAGTCGGGGGCAAGCGCTTTGATGGTTATGTCAAATCGAACCTGATCGTTTCCTTTACCACTGCATCCATGAGCGAGCATGGTTGCCCCTTCTTTTTTGGCAACTTCCACCATTTTTGCGGCTATTAAAGGTCTTGAAAGGGCTGTGCTTAGAGGATACTTTTCTTCATAGAGGGCGTTTGCTTTTATGGCTGGGAAAATGTAGTTTACGACAAATTCTTCTTTGGCGTCTACAGTGTAGTGTTTGGAGGCGCCTAATGCTGATGCTTTTTCCTTGATCTTTTCTGGATCTAAACCCTGACCCACGTCAACTGTAAGGGTTATCACGTCCGCCCCATATTTTTCCTGAATCCATCTTATCATAACGGATGTATCAAGGCCGCCTGAGTATGCAAGCACAACCTTGTCTTTCGGCATACTTTGTGCGGATACCTAGCAAGTCTTATATATTTTTTGGTCAGAATATACCATATAACAGAATAAGTGACCAAAAATGGCTGCAAGTATATCAAGAATTGTTCAAGAGTTAATAGATAAGGATCTCCCAATTCAGCATGCCCTTGAAAAAGGATATGGAAACTACAGCGCGATTGCAAGAATGTTAAAGCCTATAGTTGAAGAGATGTTAGGTAGAAAAGTTAAACTCGAAAGCGTAATAACCGCCGTAAAAAGAGCTCGCATAACCTATAAACCAGCATATCACCTAGACGTAACTAGCGTTATCGCTGACAGCACAATAAACCTAAGAACGGACGTGGCGAAAATTTCCATAGAAAAAACCAGAAGAAACATGGATACTGTTAGAAAAATATTGGCGGGATTCTCTCAAGATGAATACATCCAAATAGTGGAGGGAATGAGAACAATAACCCTACTCCTTGATCAAAAGTTGGTTGAAAGAATCAAATCAAATTTCTCGCTAGAAAATATTCTTGAGGAAAAAAGCAACCTCGTAGCCATAATCATAACAAGTCCTCAAAAAATAGTTGAAACCCCGGGTTGTGTAACCTCTTTTTATAACGCCCTTTCCAGAGTGCACATAAACATTGAGGAGACGTTGAGTTGTTCCACAGAAACAATTATGGTTTTACAGTTGAAGGATGTGGGCAAGGCGTTGGCCGCTTTGACGAACGTAATATCGGAAGCTAGAAAAATGATGGAAAAGCTTAAATCAGGTCGAAACTCGAAATTCATGTTAAAAGTGACCAATTTTGACCAATAACGTTCAAAAACATCTCTTTTTCAGCCAGAAAAAATTTAAATCTCCGTGTTGTCATCCGAAGCTCAAACGCAAATCATTGGGTGGTAGTGGGCAACATGGAGAAGTGGAGAGACAAAATATTCGTTAGCCCATATTGTAAACCAGAGTATTTGGGAGACTTTACTTGTAAAACGGGTGACCCCTTCATACATGATTCAACCTTAAGAGAGGGGGAGCAAACGCCGAGCGTTGTTTTTGCAGCAGAGGATAGAATAAAGATCGCTCAGCTTCTGTCAGATATAAAAGTGGAATGTATTGAGGCTGGTTTTCCAGCTTCATCTGAAAGCGAAAAAAATGAGGTAAGTCAAGTTGTAAAACTTGGGTTGGATGTGGCTGTTTATGGTTTTGCAAGGGCTGTAAAGGGTGATGTGGATGCTGTGATTGAATGTGATTGCGACGGCGTAGTAATTTCATTTCCTCCATCAGACTTTCACCTGACATATAAACTTAGGATAACTCGAGAAGAATACTTGAAGAGGGCCGTTGAGATCGTGGAGTATAGCAAGAGTCACGGATTAGATGTCATATACAGCGCGGAAGATTCAACGAGATGCGACTTACCATGGTTAAAGAAGGTCTTTAGAGAGATTATAGATGCAGGTGTGGATGTGCTGCGGGTGGTTGACACACTTGGATGCATAACCCCCACCGGTATGCGTTTTCTCATTAGTGAGTTAAGGAAGGAGTTTGATAAGCCAATAGAAGTCCACTGCCACAATGATCATGGTCTGGCATTGGCAAACTCTTTGGCGGCATTTGAGAGTGGTGCAACCCGCTTTAGCACATCTGTTTTGGGTTTAGGTGAAAGAGCAGGGATAGCAGCTACAGAAGAGCTTATTGTGACGCTCAAAAACTTCTATAATGTTGACAAATATAACACGGAGAAGTTGAATGAAATCTGTGAGGTCGTTGCAAAAGTGGCTAAGGTCAACTTGTGGCCGCTTAAACCCATAGTAGGCCCCAACGTTTTCACACACACAAGCGGTATCCACCAAGACGCTGTTCTCAAAAATCCAATAGTCTATGAATGTTTCCCTCCAGAAATGGTTGGTCAAAGAAGACGTTTCCTTTTAAGCCGGATAAGCGGTAGAGCGGCTGTAAACGCTAAACTTAAGGAGTATGGGTTTAATGTTTCGGATAAGGACGTTGAAGAAATAACAAACATAGTCAAAGAAGTTTCGGCAAACAGGCGGAGCGCAATAAGCGATGAAGAGTTCTTGGAAATTGTTAAAAGATACTTTTCAAAAGCGTAAACTTTAGGGGAGAACATGCACAGCACACCTTTAACAATGGCTGAAAAGATCCTCTCACAAAAAGTGGGCAAAACGGTTACGGCTGGAGAAATAATAGTTTCCGATATAGATTTTTTATTGGCCCACGATGGAACAGCTCCGCTTGCAATAGAACAGTTCTCAAAGCTTGAAGTGGAAAAGATCTTTGATCCTTCAAAGATACTTTTGGTGATAGATCACGCTGGGCCAAGCCCAAGTGACAAGGTAAGCAACATTCATAAGATGATGAGGGAGTTTGCCAGCAAGCAGGGCTGCCATTTCCGTGACGTTGGATACGGCGTATGCCATCAAATAGTGGTTGAAGAGTTTGCAGAGCCCGGCATGGTTGTTATAGGGGCAGACAGCCACACGTGCACCCACGGCGCGCTTGGGGCTTTCGCCACTGGAATGGGAAGCACCGAAGTTGCTGTTGGAATGGCTTATGGGCAAACGTGGCTGAAGGTTCCGGAAACAATAAAGGTTGAGGTAGTTGGAGAACTCAAATGGCCCCTGTCGTCTAAAGACATTGCACTCCACGTGATTGGAGAACTGGGCACGGATGGAGCCAACTACATGGCTGTTGAGTTCGTAGGAGAAGGAATCGAAAAAATGAGCATGGATTCACGGCTCACATTAACAAACATGACTGTTGAGGCGGGAGCCAAAGTTGGCTTTTGTCCATTCGACAAAGTAGCCCAAAACTTCTTGCTAACTGAAAGGGGCAAACTGTTCGGATACCTAGAACCCGACAAGAACGCCGACTATTCAGATGAGATTATTGTTGACGCCCGAAACATTGAGCCCGTGGTCGCCCTTCCCCATTCGGTTGACAACGTAAAAGCTGTAAGAGAAGTTGAAGGCATTGAAGTTGACCAAGTGTTTATTGGAACATGCACCAACGGAAGAGTTGAAGATCTTCAAACAGCCGCCCGCATTCTTGAAGGAAAAAAGGTTAAGGATGGCGTACGGCTGATAGTTCAACCCGCATCCAGAAAAATCTACCTAAAAGCCTTGAAAGAAGGAATAATGGAAAAATTATTGGCTGCTGGTGCTGTAATAAATCCGCCGGGCTGCGGTCCATGCGTCGGAAGACACTTAGGCATTCTTGGCGATGACGAGGTATGTTTAAGTACACAAAATAGAAATTTCATTGGTAGAATGGGTAATCCGAAAGCCAAAATATATTTGGCTTCTCCGGCTGTGGCTGCTGCCTCTGCAGTTAAGGGCGTCATAACCAGTCCAACGGAGGTTTGAAAGTGATAATTGAGGGAAGAGTTTGGAAGTTTGGAGATGACATAAACACCGATTTGATAATAGCTGGGAAATACAAGTTTGACACTTTGGATATGAGGGAACTGGCAAAACACGCATTTGAGGCTATACGCCCAGACTTTGCCGAGAAAGTTAAGGAAGGAGACATAATAGTTGCGGGAAGAAATTTCGGCTGCGGCTCAAGCAGGGAGCAAGCACCTCAAGTCCTCAAAGCGTTAGGCTTAAAGGTTATTGTAGCCGAAAGCTTCGCAAGAATATTCTTCAGAAACGCCATAAACTCCGGCATACTCGCCCTCGAATGTGAAGGCATATCAAAAGCTGTGGAAGAGGGCGAAGTTCTCAGAGTGATATTAGACAAAGGGGTGGCGGAAAACGTTAACAAAGGCCTTGTGCTTCAATTCAAACCTCTTCCAAAGTTTCTCGAGGAAATTTTCATGGAAGGCGGCCTGATACCCTATGTCAAAAAGAATAAGGGGATAAAGATTGAATAAGAGGGTTGCCGTGATACCGGGCGATGGCATAGGCCCGGAAATATTCGCGGCAACATTGAAAGTTTTGAACTATATGAATCTGCCAATAGAATTTGTAAAGGTTGAAAGTGGGAAAAAAGTTTGGGAAAAATTTGGAAAACCATTGCTTAAAGAGGATTTGGAGATCATAAGAGGGTGCGATGCGCTGCTTAAGGGTCCAATTGAAACACCTGTTGGCAGCGGAACGTATGAAAGCGTAAATGTTACTTTACGGAAAGCGCTTGACTTGTATGCTAATGTGAGACCTTTTAAAAGTGTGCCTGAACTTGCTCTAATCCCAAACGTTGACATGATCATTGTGAGGGAAAACACGGAAGGGATGTATAGCGGGCTAGAGTATAGATTAACGGAAGATGTTGCAATAGGCATAAGGGTTATCACCAAGAGGAAAAGCGAGAGGGTTTTAAGATTCGCTTTTGAATACGCCCTAAAAAGAGAGAAAAGAAAGGTAACCGTTGTGCATAAAGGCAACATACTAAAAGAAACATGTGGACTATTCATTGAAACTGCACGAAAAATAGCCCAGAACTATCCCACTGTGAAGTATGAGGAGATGCATGTTGACGCAGCAGCCTACAAAATAGTTAATTCGCCTCAAGACCTGGACGTGGTTGTTACGACAAATCTTTTTGGAGATATACTAAGCGATGAAGCAGCCGGAGTTACCGGGGGGTTAGGCATAGCAGCCTCGGCAAATGTCGGGGAAAAACATGCCATGTTCGAGGCTGTTCACGGCACTGCTCCAGACATCGCCGGAAAGGGGATTGCAAATCCAACGGGGTTGCTTAGAGCATCTGCCATGATGCTTGAATACTTTGGTTTTAAAGATGAGGCAGAGAAACTAAACATAGCCATAATGGAGGCTTTAAAGAATAAAGAGGCGCGGACACCCGACCTTGGAGGGCTTGGAAACACTGAGACCTTTGTCAATGAAATCCTAAAAAATCTTGAAAAAACCGGTGTATAAGCTCAAGAGAGACGCAACAGTTTTTTCAAAACTTCTCGGAGCACTTGTATGCTGGACAGATACTCTTCTATGCTTACATGTTCGTTAGGTGTGTGATCCAAACTGGAGTCTCCAGGACCATAAGCCACCACCGGTATTTTTAGCGCTCTTCCCAACAGGTTCATGTCGCTGGTCCCCGTTTTCTTCAGAAGCTTTGGAGTTTTCCCGGTTACTTTTCTTATGGCAGCTGAAAAAGCGCGCGTAAGGCTGCTGTTTTTGTCCGCTTCAAAAGGCTCAACAGAATCAACAACCTCTACATCAACATGCACTTGAGGATTTTCTTTCCTGTACTGCGCAACACATTCAATAATCTTATCGTATGCTTGTGCACACGTCAGTTGGGGTGGAACCCTTACATCTATTAGGGCTTTGCATTTTGAAGGAACGTTTGAAGCGTAACCGCCGCCTTCTAAATGCGTTAAACATAATGAAACATTGTAGAAGAAGCCTTTTGGAGGGTTTTCTTGAAACTTTGCATCCTTTATCCTTCCCCAGAGCTCGAACATCTTTTCAATAGCGTTTTCGAAAAGCCATGGAGCAGAAGAATGTCCGGCTACTGTCTTACATGTCAACTCAATTTTTAAACTTCCCCGATATCCAATAATTATGTTCTCAATGCCACTGGGCTCTCCAAAAATTGCATAATCGGCGGATAAGCCCTCTTTAATTAGGTTTTTAATGCCTATGCTTGATTTTTCCTCTTCTACAACACAAGCAACCAGAATTGTTCCTTCTTCAATGATTTCTCCAGCTGAGTGAGCAGCCAGTATCATTGAGGCTAGGGGTGACTTTGCATCCACGGCACCCCTTCCATAAATTTTGCCGTCAACAATCTTTACTGGAATGTATCCGGGAACTGTGTCCATATGTCCGCAAAGCAGAATTGTTGGTTTTCCGTGTCCAACTTCACCAATAACGTTTCCAACATTATCAACTTTAACCTTAAAATTTAGTTTCTCCATTTCGTTGGCTATGAAGGTTCCGATTTTACGCTCTCTTCCAGATGGACTGTAAATTTTAAGAAGCCTCGTTAAGAACTTAACAGCGTATTCTTCCAGCCTCTCCATTTAAGATTTCATCCAGCACCACTATAACTTCATCAACTTCCTTTTCTGTAATTATGAAGGGTGGCAGGAAGCGTAACACGTTTCTGCCAGCATCAAGCAATAAAACCCCTTTTCGGACGGCCTCCAATATAGCGTTTAAGACTTCAACCCTTAACTCTAAACCCAACATTAGGCCTAAACCGCGGGCCTCCCTAACAATTCTATGTTTTGATTGCAGATCCTTTAATCTTTCCAAGAAGTACTTCCCAACTTTCTCTACGTGTGCCAAAAGATTTTCTCTTAAAATAACATCGATGGTGGCGGCGGCTGCAGCGCAAGCGACGGGGTTCCCGCCGAATGTGCTTGTGTGCTCCCCCACTTCGAGTTTTGAAGCGATTTCCTCCGTGGTTAGGGTTGCCCCTAAAGGTAGTCCCCCAGCAATCGACTTTGCAATGCATAATATGTCCGGAGCTGTTTCCCAATGCTCGCAGGCAAACATTTTTCCGGTTCTACCCATCCCCGTTTGAACCTCATCCATTATTAATAGAACCCCTGTTTTATCGCATAAGTCTCTCAACGATGGGAGGAAATCCCGTTGAGGAACAACTATGCCGCTTTCTCCTTGTATTGGCTCCACGATGACTGCTGCTGTTTTCTCCGTAATGGCCTCTTTGACCTTTTGAATGTTATATCTTGGAACGTGCTTAAAGCCTGGAACAAGAGGTTCAAAGGCCCCTCTATATTTTTCCTTCCATGTTGCAGACAGCGCCCCCATGGTTTTTCCATGGTAGCCACCCATCATTGCGATTATTTCGGGTTTTCCAGTATATTTACGCGCTATTTTTATCGCGCATTCAACAGCTTCAGCTCCACTGTTTCCAAGAAAAGCTTTGTTCAAACCTTTTGGTGCAATTTTAACCAGTTTTTCCAAAAACATTGCCCTCGTTTCGTTGTAGAATGATCCATGGCACGCAGTTAGCTTCTCCGCTTGGCTTTTTATGGCTTGGATTATTTCTGGATGGGAATATCCAAGGATGCAAACCCCATAATTTCCTGTGAAATCTAGGTATTTTTTGCCGTTTATGTCCCATAGGTAGACCCCTTCACCTTTGTGGAGTACAACAGGCCTTTTGGCATACGCTTTAATCATGCATTCGTCTTCTGTTTTTATGACGGTTTTTTCATCCATGAACTATCACAGTTCCATTTTCATGTTGAAGTGCTGATAAAATTGGAGATTTACAAAGACCAGAAGCGATTATTGCTTCTTTCACTCCCATGTTTAGGGCTTCTAGAGCTGCATGAACTTTTGTGCTCATTCCCGCACCTATTTTAGGCAAGACCTTCTGAATTTCAGAAATTTTCATTTCGCGCACGAGCTTTCCATCAAGAATAACACCGTCCACGTCTGTCAAAAAAATTAGTTCATCTGCTTTTAACGCACCAGCAATGTTGGCAGCAGCACGGTCCCCATCCACGTTTAAAAGCTCAAATTTTTCGCCTATGGCTACAGGAGATATTACTGGCACATACCCATTCTCCACGAGAAGCTTAACTAGTTCACCGTTTACTTGGTGTATCTTCCCAGAAAAACCAGCGTCTAAGATCCTTTTTCTGCCTCTCTCGTCAACCACTATTATTTTTTCTTTTTTCTTCGCTTTAAGTAGGCAACCGTCAACACCCGAAAGCCCGACGCTTCGCACTCCTTGACTTTGGAAGGCTGACACGATTTCTTTGTTGATTTTGCCCGACATAACCATGTTCAGTATTTCCACTGTTTCCATGTCTGTGTAGCGGCTTCTGAACCCTTCGGGAGAGATTACAAAGCTCTGTTTTTTGCCAAGTTTCTCCGCGATTATGGTTACTTCTGCCCCCCCTCCATGAACAAAGATTAGACTGTTTCCTCTGTCTACAATTTCTTTGGTGTCTTTGGCGATTTCTTGAAGGCCGTTTTTAACGACGTTTCCTCCGGCTTTTGCAACAATCAGCATTTTTCACACCGGATGAAAGCCAACATTCTCTAAACCAGTTTTTTCGTTAAGTCCCAGCATTATGTTTAAACATTGTACCGCTTGACCCGCCGCCCCCTTCATGAGGTTGTCTATGGCTGAGAAAACCACAAGCCTATTCAGCCTCTGGTCTATTTCAAAGCCTATGTCGCAGAAGTTGGATCCAACAACTATTTTCGGATCGGGATACTGATAAAGGCCCTTCTTGTATCTATAAAATCGCACGAAAGGCTCACCTTCATACATCGAACGAAAAGCCGTCCAAACATCTTTCAGCGTTACTTCTCTAGCCATAAAAGTGTGAATTGTGGAGAGTATACCCCGCACCATGTTAACGGCGTGGGGTGTAAGGGCAACACGCACGGGCTTTCCAAAAAGCAAACTCAACTCCTGTTCTATTTCCGGCGTGTGCCTATGATCAACCGGTTTATAAGGTCTAGTCCCACCAGCTCTTTCCGGGTGGTGGGACGCCATGGATGGATTGCTGCCCCCTCCAGACGAGCCTATTTTTGCGTCGACAATGATCCTTTCGTTATCAATGAGGGCTGACTTAACTAGAGGGGTTAAAGCGAGAATGGCAGAGGTTGCCATACAACCGGGGCAAGCAACCAGTTCAGCTTCCCTTATTTCAGTTCTGTGAAGTTCTGGAAGCCCATACACGGCTTTCTTTAACAGTTCTGGAGCGGGGTGGCTCCATCCATACCATTTAACATAATTTTCGGGATTCTTGAAGCGGAAATCAGCGCTCATGTCGATAACTTTTAAGCCAGCCTCCAATAGTTCCGGAACGAATTTAACAGCTGTTCCATGGGGCAAAGCTGTAAAAACCAATTCACAATTCTTCTTGATTTCAGATAACTCATAGCGAGTGAACTTAAGTTGTGTCACTCCTCTTAGGTTCGGATGAATGGTATGGACGTATTCTCCAGCATGTTTTTGCGAAGTAACTAGGGTTACTTCCAGCTTTGGATGGAAAAGCAGCAGCCTCAGAAGCTCTCCGCCAACATAACCTGAGCCACCGATAATCCCCACCTTCATTACATCACCATGGCTAAACGTAGGTTATGGCTTGAGCCTCATCA
>CAZZMT010000120.1:0-18711 GCA_964655395.1 uncultured Candidatus Bathyarchaeia archaeon
GCCACCAGCAAGGCGAAAACACCAACAACAGTCCAGTACAAAAGCCAATATTCAGCAATTTTCAAGCGTAAACCCGCCATTCACTAGGACTTTTCATGCCTTTTGATAAAAACCCAAGCTGCATAGCCGCCGACCATAACCGCCACGGCGCCAGCGGCAGAACCCACATAATTGATCAAAAAATCCATGCGTCTGGCTTGCTCCGCTTCACGTTTTAGGCTGTCAGCTTGGTTTTTGATCCCTTCAAGCCCTTCGCTGCAGTTTAACGCATACATATGAGCCAAGTCAAAGTCCCCATTACTATAGGCAAGTTTAGCCTTAGACAAAAGCCGCCCAGCCTCATTCAAAACCATCAACAAGCTGCTTACGTTAGCACCAGCCCCTTCAGCCCCATAAACCGCCTCATAACAGTCTAAAAGCCTGCTCTCAGCAGATTGAATCGCGGACTCGGCTTCTGCCTGGCTAAAACATAAAGCTTGAGAAGTACAGAATGCAAGGATAAGTGTGAAAAACGCGATTGTCCATAGAATCGCGGTTAAAGTTTTATGTTTTGGCAAAGTTTCACCAGCATGGCGGTTTTACGCGGAGCAGAGCTCCTCTAAAACTTTCCTTTTTGCGTTCACTGTTTCCATTTGACGCTCCACGTGCCTGTTTCGTCTAGAATATTCGCGGTAATGTTGCAGAAACTTTTTGCCCTTTTCGGTTAGCACATAATGGCGTTTGCTGCTTTCAAATTTTAATAGGCAAGCATTTAGGATTTCAGCCAAATACCTGGATAAAACGGCGTAGCTCAAATTTGCCCCATACATGATTTGGGTCTTCTTTGCACTGCCATTCCCCTTAACAACCATAAGGATGTCTGCTATAATGTCCAGTCTGCCTCTGTAGCTTCCCAAAACAATCACCCTGAAATGGTGTATTAAGGATAAAGCGCCAGAAAGGGAGGCTGAATTGCAGTTTAACCGTCTATACTATGTGAAGCCAGCCCCTTCCGCCCTTTTTCGGCTGCTGCTTCTCCCTCTTGTCTTCAATGTACTGTTGAGCCCTTTTATCGCGCTTTGTGCGCTGCTGGCTTAAAACATGGGTTCTTATGAATTTTCTCCACCCGCCCACCACGGGATCGGGGGAGTAAACAAGCCCTTGGGAAGCCCAAAACTCTTTTATCTCTGAAAAGGTCGGCGTTTTCGCGTCTCGACTTGCAAAAATTATGAAGCCTCTATCCATAAAGAGCAAGGGATAATCTCGGGCAGCTATACCTTCGGCTCTAACTTTGTCGTCGAAGCGTTCCCTCCACATCTGCTTCCATTCTTCTTTAAGCTTGCGGAGAAACTCGTCGCGGGCCCCTCTACCCTTCACAGTCAACACTATGCCTGTCCCTCCCACCGGAGCGGACTTGAAAAGTCAAGTCGCCACCAGCCTTCAATGTTTAAACGCTTCTTCCTCCCCAAAGCTGGAGATAAATGCCAATGCTTCTTTATAAACCCGTATGAATGAAAAATCTAGTTTAGTTGTCTAGACAAAAACTCTATTTTTCTACAAAAGTAATAGCTTCGAAATAGACGAAAAATTCCTAACCTTTAATATAATGAAGCCGTCTATTTAAGGCTATGCTAACGGTTGCAGAAATTCTCGCACTTATCGAAGAGCAGAAGACAAAAAACCTTAGGCAACTAGCTAGAGAGACGGATATCCCAAAAGAGCAGCTTCATTTAATCTTAAAAGACCTAAGCCAATACAACCTCGTAGAATACGATGTGGAAACCGAAAGTGTGAAAGTGTCGAAGTGGCTGCAAAACTTAAATCAAAAAATTGAGAAAAGCAAGCCTCCAACGGGGCAAATAATTTTACCTAAACTTGGAGAAATTAAACTCCAAGACATAATCATTGGAAACTACACTTCCAGAGACTTGGAATTAAAAATTCGTTTAAAGGCTAGACAAAAAGAAATAGCTATATGTGAGTTAACCTAACCGCCTTATCTAAAGTTGCAGGGCATACTTGACATCTTTGAGTTTTTCTAGGAGAAGTTTACCCTTTTCCGTAGTGCAATAAACAACAGAGCCATCATCATTATAAACTTTCTTAATCAAGTCTTGTTTAAGTGCGATGTTAAGGTATCTGTGGAGAGTTGAATAGCTCAAATTAGCCTTATACATTAAATGAGTCATCTTAACACCTCTCATAGCCAAAGTTAGAATATCCGTCAGAATCTGTACTTCTCCCCTTCGATTACGTCCCATAGCGCCTCAGACCGAGGAAAAGGTGAATTATTTTTGTCTATCGAGATATTAAAAACTTGCCCTTAAAACGTGGCAAACAACCTTCACCCCAGAATTTTTCGATTATCATGTTTAAATCGTACTTCACGCAATATACTGAAGAAAATACAATGGTGGGATAAAATCGTACGCTGTAGGTCACTTTGCCTTAGGATACCTGTCTGCAAAATTAATAGGGCACATAACCAAGACGAGGGTTAACGTACCCGTCGTTTTAACTCTTTCTGTAATTCCAGACATAGATTTACTGATTCCGCTAGTCGAGCATCGCGGCCCCTTCCATTCGGTATTAATGGCAATCATCATGTTCATCCCAGTATTTGTTTTATTTAGAAAGAGTGTGCTTCCATATCTAATAGCGTTAATTCAACATTCAATAATAGGGGATTTCTTAACTGGGGACGTACAACTCTTCTGGCCCCTAACCTCCAAGCCCTATGGAACTGGAATGGACATCAGAAGCCTAACGAACATTACCATCGAATGGACAACTTTCACGATAATGCTGTTTGCAATGTTGAAAACTAAGGATTTACAATCGCTACTTAAACCCAACAACTTAAACATGGTTCTGATTATTCCAACATTAACCGTTCTGCTGCCTTCGTTATTTGCGTTTCCGTTAAAGGTGCCAACTGCGCTCATAATCCCCCACCTAATAATGCTAACCATATTTTTAGCATCGATGTTGACAGACATAAAAAGCATTTTCCAGACCCCAAAACAACCAAAAAAGCCAGTGCAAAGCCAATAGCAAGCCAGAAGTAACAAAATTCTGAGGCTCTGCTACAGTTTACCTTTCTATGGCGAAAATTTTCGGGTGGTAGGTCTTCGCTGGAACAGTCTCTATGAGCATTTGTTCGTCCCATTTTTTGCCCACGCCGATGGGATGAAGTTTCTCTGCAAGCGTTAACGCAGCCTTAAGCTTGGTGCTTCTTTCAGCGTATATCTCAAAGAGGGTGTCGCCTTTTTTGACGCGGTCTCCAAGCTTAACCCGAAGTTTGACGCCGGCGCCTTTATCTTTAGGAGCCCCAGCTTCCCGGGCTATTTGGGCAATGTGCTGGTTGTTTATCCATAAAACTCGGCCAGCCTCGTTAGAGTAAACCTCTGCACTTTTTTCGCCTACTTCAATGTCTTCAGGCTTTATTTTGGGGTTTCCTCCCTGAGCCTCAATTATTTCTCGAAGCTTTCTTTCGGCTTTGCCTGACTTGAGAATGTGTTCTGCATGGTGTTTGCCATCCTTTAACCCCATCATCCCAAATAAGATGCCAGCAAGCTCCGTTGCCTTGTCTCTAAGATCTTTTGCCCCGCCGCCCATAATGGTTTCAAGAGCCTCCCTAGCTTCCAATGCTGGTCCAACAGCATAACCTAAAGGTTGCTCACCGAAGGTTATCGCGCATTGAACTTGAATTCCCAGAGTTTTTCCAAGCTCAATGAAGTCTTCCGCAAGCAAGTGGGCTTCCCCTATTGTTTTAACTTTGGCTCCTCTGCCAGTTGGAATGTCCACCACCAGATGGGTAGAACCCATCGCTTTCTTTTTGCTAATTATGGACGGAAGAAGCATAGGGTCTATGCCAAGAGAATATTCCACTTGAATGAATATGTCGTCGGCCGGGGCTAGTTCAAGGGCTCCTCCCCAAACCATGCATCCATTCGTTTTGCCTACAACGTCAATAATTTCCTCTATAGATAGGTTTACCGGGCAAAGACATTCAACCCTGTCGGCTGTTCCAGCGGGGGATGTTACGGCCCTAGAGGAAGTTTTAGGTATCACGAAGCCGGCTGCCGCCACTATAGGCGTCACAAGGATTGTTGTTTTGTCGCCTGGTATTCCTCCAATGCTGTGTTTGTCAAGGATGGGTTTCCTTTTAAAGTTTATAGTTTTACCTGTTTCAACCATGGCCTTTGACAAAGCAGCGATCTCGTCCATGCTTGCTCCGCGGATATGCATAGCTGTCAGGAAAGCCGCGATTTCAGCGTCGCTTAAATGGTGCTCCACAACATCCTTAACTATCGCCTTAATTTCTTCCTCTTCCAGCCTCTCCCCCATGATTTTCTTCCTAACAAACCTCAAGGATTCTGGGAGGCTTGCATATTCCACGTCAACTTTTTCGCCGGGTTTTATGTTAAGTTCATGAACGATCTCCCTGTAAAGGCCTATTTGGTTGCTGGGAAAGCTTCCGGCAACGTTGACTATAGCTATCATCCGCCGACCTTTATGGTTAATTTGCACTCTGTCTGAAGAATGGATTCCCAAAGAGCTGGCTGCTTCATTGCTTAGAAGCACTATTCTTCTTCCACCAGCGCTTATGTCGAGAACTCTTGCCTCAAACTCCATGCAATGATTCTCCGGAGAGGTTTATTTACATGAATTGTTAAGGTTTAATCAGGTGTCTGTTTGCGGTATATGGATTTCGTAGACTTGAATTATAAGCCTAGCGGCGACGACTTGGTATGCATTTTCAGCGTTGAGCCTGAGGACGTAAGCATTGAGGAAGCTGCAGGAAGCATTGCGGCTGAAAGTTCCATCGGTACATGGACGGAGTTGACTACGGAAAAGGAGTATGTTAAAGCTCTTGCAGCCAAGGTTTTTGAAATAAACGGCAACATTGTTAAGGTCGCCTACCCAATAGAGCTTTTTGAAGAGGGCAACATGCCCAACCTTCTCAGCAGCGTAGCTGGAAACATTTTCGGCCTCCGCAGCTTAAGAAACCTTAGACTGTTAGACATTATTTTTCCAGAAAAGTTTTTAAAGAGCTTCAAGGGGCCAAAGTACGGCACAGAAGGCGTTCGCAGCCTTTTGAAAATTTATGACAGGCCTTTGGTGGGCACCATAATAAAGCCTAAACTTGGCTTAAGAACAGAGGACCATGCACGCGTGGCTTATGAGGCTTGGATAGGCGGATGCGACATTGTTAAGGACGATGAAAACTTAAGCAGCCAGCGCTTCAACATGTTTGAGGACAGAATATCAAAAACTCTCGAAAGCAGAGACCGGGCAGAAGAAGAGACAGGCGAAAGGAAAGTTTACTTGGCCAACGTGACTGCTGAAACCAATGAAATGATTAGACGCGCAGAATACGTGCTTTCCCAAGGTGGAGAATACATTATGGTGGACATTCTAACCGTCGGTTTCGCGGCATTGCAGAGCCTCCGTGAAAAAGACTTTCCTTTAGTCATCCACGGCCACAGGGCTGGACACGCAGTCATAACAAAAAACCCAAAACACGGCATAACAATGAAAACCATTGCAAAGCTGTCTAGGATAATTGGTGTAGATCAACTTCACGTAGGAACTGTTATTGGCAAAATGTTCGAGACCAAAGAAGAAGTAAAAGATAACATTGAGGCCTTAAAAATGGATATGGCTGGTTTAAAGCCATGCCTACCCGTAGCCTCAGGTGGACTGCATCCAGGGCTTGTACCCGCCTTAGTGGAGATCTTCGGAAAGGACTTTATCATACAAGCGGGCGGAGGCATCCACGGTCATAAGTACGGCACTTTGGCTGGAGCTCGAGCCATGAGGCAAGCTGTGGACGCGATAATGAAGGGCATACCTCTTAAAGAGTATGCTGAAAATCACCGGGAACTTGCCGTAGCCTTAGAAATGTGGAAGGCTTGAACTTAAGACCCATGGATATCTTCTACGGACAACCTCCACTATTGAATGAGGAGAAATTATCCCCTCCTCGCATATAATGCCATGAATGAACTCCCTTCTAGTGACATCGAATGCTGGATTCCTTATCGTTAATGTTTTAGGCGGGTTTTCCCAAATTTCTTCTGGGCTGCGCTCCTCTATTTTCTCGTAGTCTCCATACATTGTTTCAGGGTCAAACTTTAAAAGTTCAGAAGCTACGTAAAAAGGTGTCCTAGCTTCTTTGGCTATTAGGGCTATGGTGCTTGTTCCAATCTTGTTCACAACGTTTCCTTCGGAGGTTATGGCGTCCGCCCCAACTATGACGATGTCAGCCTCGTTCATGAAAAAGCGAGCAGCAGAATCCACAATTAAAGTTGTCTTTATTCCAGCCTCCACGAGCTCTCCGGCGGTTATTCTTCCTTGAAACAGGGGCCTTGTTTCGGTACAGATCACTTCAAAACTTTTACCTTGGTCTTTCGCCCTCTTAAGTATATTAACCACCGTGGACGAGTGGCAGTGGGTGAAAACAACAGCTTTGTCCCTTATCCTTTTAGCGCCTATTTCGGCTATAAGCTCCCCAGACTTGTCAAGATCTTTTAAGAACTCCTTGGCAGCAGTTGAAATAACCTCACGTATAGTTTCAACGTTGTCCTCGGAAGCTTCCTTCACTTTGGCTATTATCCTTCGGATAGCGTTCCTCATAAGGGGTTCAGTAACCCTAGACGCGAAAAGAATATCTCTTGCATTATACAAAATTTTTAAAAAATCCTCCTTACTTCTGGCTTCAACTTGAGTTGCCATGGCTTCAACGGCTTTGACGGCGGCTATAGCGATGTTTCTTGCACCTTGAACTTCAAGCCTTCTAATTTTGTTCGCCGTTTCTAGAACGATCTTCAATCTCATCTCGCCCTATGCTAAAGCGAAACTAACTGTATAAGTCTTACTTTAACATCAAAAGCTGCTTAAGACTTTGAAGCAAAGCCTCCTTTAACTAGTGCACAAAGTAGACTTCCATACTGCAGAACTAGCTTGAAAACCGAACTAAATGACGGCAGGAGAAGGCATAGCCAAGCTGCTTTAAAAATTGAGCAAAGATAAAACAGCCCTCTGCATGTTCATAACTCTGATAGAAACGTCAAAACAGAAAAAGCCTTAGAAAGAAAACTCGAAGGAATAAGGCTAAAAGAGGTTTAGACAAAAAGTGTTGTAAAATGAGTTGAGTATAGTTTGGGTGGCTTGTTTGAGAATAGTTGTTTTGGTGCTGCCAAGCTTTGTCTTTATGGTTGGTTGTGGACGCTTAAGCCTAAACGTGCTTGGTCGATGAAGAATATTCTCTATTTTGGCCTTCTCGGTTTGGATGAAGGCGATGTTGAAGTCGTTAGGCTTGACGATTTTGAGCCTCAATATGCTTAACATAACTCTCAAAAGTTTTCAGACTCACAAACCGTGTTAAGCCAATCCTCAACCCCACTATTTAACCTGGCCTTTTCCATCCCAAGCCTTCAAACTTGTATCAGAATATAGATTCAGAATATAGATTTTGAATATTTCGTTAAATTTCATAAGTTAGTTAAATGTGCTCGGCTTATTTTGTCTCGTGTTATGGAGGAAAATCCTTGAAGCATGAATTTACACCACAACAGAGAAAACGTATAAAAGCCAAAATGGCTGAAGTTTTTAAGGAAAACCTTGCGGGTTTGTCGACAGAATTTCAAAAAATATTGTTAGACGACCTTGTCACAGCTTTCCAGAATAGAATAAACGTGTTAAAACGTGTACAAGCAAAAAGGGCTGCTAATGGAGACTAAAGAGGAAAAAGACGTAGTTTCAATCCATAAAAGCTTTATATAAAGTTGAGGTTTAGGAAAATATCGCAAGAGGTTTGGATGATGAGACGTTCCAAACTTGAAATGTACATTGACATCCTTAAAGTGTTGGCTCATAGGGGCCCATTAAAACTAACCCACATCATGTATAAGGCTAATGTAAACTGCAGCGTATTGAAAGAATACCTTGACTTCCTGATTAAACAAAACCTCGTCGAGGAAAGAACAGTTGGCAAAAAACGGGTCGTTTACGCCATAACTCCAAGGGGTGTAACAGTTCTCAAATACTTCAGGGAACTTAAACAAATTCTCCCAATAATAGAAGAGGCCAGAAACAAGGCCCCTGTACCCTACTAGCCAACACAAACCACACTTTTCGTTCTTTTGCAAACTTTTCAGAAACATTTCTATTCAAGGTTATCCCCTATTTTGAACGCTTTTTAAAAGTGCGGCTGGACTGATTTTTCATATGAATTTTGGGTTTTAATTGAATTTGCAGTTGTTTACATCATTACGGGTGTTTCGTAATACTTAATAAACCCTTTTCCCTCAATAAACGTGTACGAATGTAAAACAAGAGGAAACCCCATTGTCAAGCTCTAATAAGGAACTGTTTGGAAAAAAGCCCCTTCAAATACTGGAGAAAATCAAAGAAAATCTTGAAAGGCTGAACGAGAAAATTGAAATTATGATTGAACTTCAGAAACATGGGAAGAGGGAGTTTGAACTGTTAACTCCAGAAGCTCCATTGGATGTTATGACCCTTCTCTCCATGCCCGACCATCTAAGAAAAACAGCCATGACCGTTTGCAGGCTTGGCAGAGCCACAGCCGACGAGGTCGCTAAGCAAACTCGCAGAGCACGGGCTGTTGAAAGCGCCTACTTAAACCAGCTTGTGATTATGGGCTATCTTAAGAAGGAGCGGAAGGGGCGGAAAGCCTACTTTTACATAGACAAGGAAGGGCAGGGATAACGACATGGGCAAAATAGTGGCCGTCCACTCTTATAAGGGTGGAACTGGAAAAACCATTATCTCAACAAATTTAGCTGTAACTTTGGCTAAGCTTGGCAGAAAAGTCTGCCTTATGGATTTGGACTTTAGGGCTCCAAGCCTTTCAACGCTGCTAAACCTTAACAACGTTGAGTGCTGGCTTAACGACTACCTAAATGGCGTATGCGAAATAGACAAGGTTCTCATAGACCTAAGCGCAAGAATAGGCGGCCAAAAAAACTTTTTCGTGGGTCTAGCCAACCCATCGGTCGAAGCCATTAGAGATATGTCATCAAAGGACAGAAAATGGGAAATGCGAGCTTTGGGAAGGCTGCTTTCACTTAGAAACTCTCTTTTAAACGATAGGGGCTTTGACTACATAGTTTTAGACACAAGCCCTGGGCTACAGTATTCGTCGATAAATGCCATAGTGGCCGCCGACCTCGTGGTGGTGGCTTCAACCCTCGACAACTCCGACGTTGAGGGAACAAAGCGTATGTTGCGGGACCTCTATGACCTTTTCGAAAAGAAAACCGAAATAATTTTGAACAAAGTTATGTATGGTAACGCCTTAACCTCTGGGCGGGACAAGCTTCAAGCCATGGTAAAAGATATTTACGGCGTTCCTCTCCTGGGGGTTATCCCCTGCTTCTGCGACGTTTCAAGGGCTGAGGGCAAAATAATTTTTGTACACGAAAAGCCTGAACATCCTTTTACAAGAATCATGGGCGAAATGGCGGCCAAGATAGACAAACTTCAAATTTAAACGCTTACATATCCCAGAATAGCCTTATATTGTCTAAGCCGTAATTATAATTCTGAATGGTGTGTTAATTGAACCGAAATGTGGCTTTAACCGCCATGGCATGGGGTATTTTCTTTGTTTGGATTGGTTTAAGCTGGATTGTAACCGAATATTACGGATTTCCAATGGACGCTTACACAGCCTTCGGAGTAGGCATAATCCTAATAGGGTTAAACGTTGCCAGAGTTGGTCTTGGCTTAAAACTAAGCAAGTTCAGCCTTTTTATCGGGGTTGTAGCGCTCGTCTTCGGTGGAACAGCTCTAACAGGTTTCAAGCCGTCCCTCTGGCAAACGATAATTCTACTGATCGGTTTATTCATAATTGCAGAGGCAGCGGCCTCCCTCACAAAATCTAAATGACATGGCAAAACTTATAGGCACATCGTTAGCCTTGAATGTAGGCAACAAAAAGGAAAGTTTCGATATTGGAAAGCTCTGCAATAATATTGGCTGGAGGCTTCTCCGAAAAGTTTGGTTCCAACAAGGGTTTAGCACCGCTGCTGAACAAGCCGCTCATCAAATACGTGTTGGACGCAGTGAATCATGTTGTAGATGAGAAAATAGTTGTGGTTGGCTCTAAGCCACTGGCAGAAATTTTTTCAAAAGTTTTGGGCTCGAAAATTAAAATAGTCGTAGACAAACGGAAAGCGCAAAGTCCTCTAATAGGCGCTTTAACTGGGTTTAGCGAAGCCCATGGCGAGTATGCGCTTTTACTCCCCTGTGACACTCCGCTGGTTTCTAGGGAGATTTTGGCTTTAATCCTTGAATTTTGCACAAACAGAAATGCGGCTGTTCCACGCTGGCCCAACGGTCATATTGAGCCGTTACACGCAGCCTACCGCGTTAAACCGGCTTTAGACGCTGCGGGAAAAGCATTAAACAACGGAAAACTTGACATGTGCTCGATGATTGAAAATCTTCGGGGAATACGTTACATCTCTACCCTCGTCCTTCAACAACTCGACCCTGAGCTCAGAACGTTCTTCAACATAAACACACCTTCAGACTTAAAGAAGGCTGAGCAAATATTGAAAAGAAAAACATAGGCGATCGTAAGCTACCTTAAACTCTTGGCAAACTTCTCAGTCTCGAAAAAGAGTTTTTCAATATCCGCTTTTGTGTGGGCTGTGCATAAACAACCACTATGGGTTGGAAGGAAGAATACTCCGTTCGCTATTAGCTTCAAATTATATTCGACAAGTCTCTGCCTATCAGCTCTGAAGGCTGCCCCGGGCTCTTTAACCTCCTCCTTTGTGAAATGAACACCGAACAGAGAACCCGTCCCGGTGACTTGAACGTCCACGCCCATACCCTCAAAAATGTCTGTCAACTCCGCCCTGATTTTGTCCCCAAGCTTGTTTAGTTCCTTTATCAGACGCCCATCTTCTAAAATTTTTAGAGTTGTCAAGCCAGCAGTCATGGTTATCGGGTTCGCCGTGAACGTTCCTCCGTGAAAAGAAGCTTGAGGTCTCTGATAGCGCATGTGGTCTACACGTTCCATGATTTCAGCAGGTCCACAGAAGGCGCCCACTGGAAAGCCTCCGCCAAGGATTTTTCCAAGAACCGTTATGTCGGGCTTTACACCAAAATATTGTTGACCACCACCTGGAGCAAGACGGAAACCTGTAATCACTTCGTCGAAAATAAGCAGTATTCCATGCTGGTCGCAGAACTCTCTAAGCCCCTTCAAGAATTCTTTTTCTGCGGGTATGGTGCCGCCAGCCCCTAGCACAGGTTCGATTATTATTCCGGCAACCTGATCTTCAATGCCTTTCAGCCTTTCTTTCACGCCTTCTAAATTGTTGAAGGGCAAAATCAACGTGTCTTGAAGGGCGCCTTGAGTTAAGCCGGCAGATTCCGGCAAGTCGTACGGCGGCTTAACAGCCTTCTGAAGAGCATCGTAGCCTCCATGCCATCCGCCCTCAAACTTGGCAATCTTGTTTCTCCCAGTATAGGCTCTGGCAAGGCGCACAGCATACATGTTTGCCTCCGTCCCAGAATTAGTGAAACGCATCATCTCGGCGCTCGGAATCATTTTCACAACCTGTTCAGCAAGCGCTATTTCAAGTTCGTGCGGTGTGCCATAATGAGTGCCCTTTACAAGCTGTTCCTGAACAGCCTTCACAATGGCTGGCGGGCTATGCCCAAGAATAAGTGCTGTATGGCCAAGCCAAAAATCGATGTATTCGTTTCCATCAACATCGTAAAGTTTGCTTCCACTAGCCCTAGCCGTATAGAAAGGGTAAGGCTCGAAAAACCTTATTGAGTAAGATACACCGGCTGGTAAAACCTTCTTGGCACGCTCAATCAAAGCTCTAGATTTTGAAGTTCTCGAAACATAATTTTCAAACATCACCCACACTCTTCTTGGCTTTTAATAATCTCACAACACGCTTTAAAACTTGTTAAGATGATACGTGCTATGAGCCCTTTACAAGGGGCGTGTATTGCTGATGTAGGATAAAGTTTTTAGTGTAGAAACTTTTAAAGAGGTAGAAATGTAAAAATTCTTTGACATTTTATTCAAAAATTCATGAAAAATTGTAATAAAATCTACAATTTTGGAAGATGAAATTTTTAGAATCGAAATTATCTACATGAATTTGTTTATTTAAAGTTTTAACAAAATGAAATTACACAATAAAATGCGAAGGATCCAAAGCCTATGGTTCATGACAGAGCCGGACTGCTTATAAATTAGTGGGAAGTTTGTGGTCTAAGTCTAACCGATTAATTGAACTGTTGTTCCTAGGGCTTGTCCGGGTAAGCCTTTTCTAAATCTGGCTCTGACAAGCCCCTTTTTACCGTGCAAGTCGACAATCTTCCCGATTATTTTTGTGTCTCCGTTGTTCCACGCCACCTTGCGTCCGATTAGTCTGCCAGCCTCAGAAACCGAGTTAACGTGAGGGAACTGGATTATACACTCTTTGGATTTTTGGGTTTTAGGTCCGACCCTATAATTGACAATTATTCCTTGAATTTGTGTCATGGTGTTTACCCCTTCTTTGCAAGTTTTGAAACCAAAAGGATGGGATTTTTATCTGTTTCGCTTCTTTTACGCCAGCATTTCCAGAATAGACTTGCGGTTTAGCTTTATCGCTGGGTATAGGCTTATGAGAAAAGTTGCGGCTAAAGCTGTTGATAACAACCCCGCGATTTGGAGAACCGTAAAACTTGTAACCAACGGGTTTGGAACCAAAATTAGCAGGGTGATTATTATCCCGAAAGCTACTCCGCAGGCGTAACTAGAAAGTAGAACAACAAGGTTCTGTACGGCAACAACCTTCAGAATGGTTCTAGGCTTTGCTCCCAAAGCCCGTAAAACTCCAAATTCTTGGCGCTGCTCTGTCAATGCCAAAACAACATAGCCTATGAAGCATGGCACGGCTGAAGCAAGGGCACAAAAGGGTAAAAACATTATGGCTGACCATAGTAAACCAAGAAAGGCAAGGCTTTTTTCTAAAATTGTGTTAAGCTCTAAAACCTCAAAATCCTGATTTACAGCCTTTACAGCACCTCTTATCTCGTTTAAAACCTTTTCATAATCGCTGAGAGAGGCAACTTTAACAAGTAGGATGTTGGGCTTTGAAACACCAGTGATCCTTTGCAAATCCCGTATGTTTACATAGACAACTTTACCATTATTTATTGGGTCAACACATACACCTACCACGTCAAATTGACCTCCATAAACTTGTAGGTATTGTTCTAAAGGCACCGTGAACATGCTGTTAGCTATGGAGTCGCCTATCACTGCACACATATTCTCTCCCTTTTCCTCTTTGAGAAACTCGCCGTCCAGAAACCATTCGCCAAAAGTGTTTTCTGGTTCGACACCTACAACTAAGGATTCGCCTTCTCGGCTGTCGCCCACCGTAATATAAGCGCCATGTTCATCAACCATTGTGCCCGGCAATTCTTTAATATACACCCACATAACTAGGCGTCTCTCTAAGCGAATGTTGTGAGGCATCGAATTTAAGTGGGCTTCAAGGGCTTCTGGTATCAAATATTCCTCTGTTGTATAATTTAATGCTGAGACTTCCATATTTTCATGAAACTTTGATAATAGTATTTCGTATTGACTGCAAATTTCATGATGAGCAATTAGAAGAATGTTTCTGCCAACAGCCTTCTCAATCCAGTTTTCAGTTGTTTGTTTGGCGATCACTCCTCCAGCGATAGTGACCGTTAATAGGAGGAAAAGTAGGGTTAGGCATAATACAATGCGTATCGTTGCTGATGCGCGACGGAAGATCCCTCGCAACGCAATTTTAACGGTCAAACTTTGTTTTGAAGCTTTAAAAGGGGAAGGCGGGGCGGCGATTCCCCAATAGTAAGTGGGAGACAAAGCCTTCACCGGTTCAACCTTCGTCGAATTCAAAACCGGTTTGGCTCCAAAAACCAGCATTAGAATGAAAAATGAGGTGAAAATGAGTAGGATTTTCCAAAAATCGACTGGATTTTGCTGAATCTGGAAACTTGCATTGCTTAAAATTCTCGCTAGTGCGAGATCAGCCAGCAACCCCAAAATAACTCCAAGAAAACAGCTTATAAAAGCCACAACCAAAAGTTCTGTGAAGAAATACCCAAAAATTAGGTTGTTTGGGCAACCAGCAGCCTTCATCAAGCCAACATCTCTGGTCCTTTGAGTCACCATAGCGAAAATCAGAAAAGAGGCGAATATGGCTCCTAAGGCTAAAAATAGGATACTGATGAACAGCAAAAAGCGCGAGAAAATTGTTGAAAAGCCGATCGTCAGCTTCTCCTCAGCCGCCGATAATATTCCTAAACCTGTTCTGTCGCTGAACAAGAGAAGGAAAAGTGTTGAGCCAACACACAATGTAAGGCTTACAGTGGTTAGGCTTGTTTGAAGTTTCCTCCGCATTAAATCATTTATTGGGAAGAATGTTTCACTCAAACATCAACACCAGTTTTCCATCTTCTAAAAGGGTTTTCTTGTCTGCTAAGTCTAGTATCCGCGTATCATGAGTAACAACAATCATAGTTTTTTCCCTTTCTTTCAATTCACGGAGCACCTCAACAATTTTCAAACCGGTTTTCACATCCAAGTTTCCAGTTGGTTCATCAACAAGAAGCAAGGGCGGATCATTTGCCAAAGCGCGGGCGAAGGCTACCCGTTGCTGTTCACCACCGCTTAATTGGAATGGAAAGTGGTTGGCTCTGTGTTGTAGGCCAAATTTTTCCAAAAGTTCTTTAACACGGCTTTCAATTTGGCTTGTTGATTTTTTAGTCCACTCCATTGGAAACGCGATGTTTTCCGAAACTGTTAAGGTGGATATGAGGTTGTAGGATTGGAAAACAAAACCTATATTATGGCAACGAAAACTGGCAAGGAAATCCTCGTCCTTAACGTTTAAGTCTTCTCCAAAAACAATAATCCTCCCCTTTGTGGGTTTGTCAATGCCGCCAATGATATTCAAAAGAGTTGTTTTCCCAGAGCCTGAAGGACCGCTTATAGTTACAAATTCACCCTTCTCCACTTCTAGGTTCACGCCGTTTAAAACTTCAATCCTTAAGTCGCCAACTTCAAATGTTTTGCAGATTTCCGAAGCTGAAACCACCACGTTCATCTTTTAAAACTCCACTATACGATTTTGAAGTTTCCTTTATCCCTTTTTAGAACCCTAACTTTTTCAGGAATCTTTCCATTTTCCCAGTCCTTCCAGCTTATTTCTTTGAAAACCCATTTTTTGCCAAGGTGGGCGGCGACTACAGCGTGTTTAAACTGGTTATCTAGGGGGATGAGTTCGTCTAAAAATCTGAAAAGCTTCTCTATTTGCGGTTTTGGAAAATATGCGTAATAACCCGCATTTTTAACTTCGAAGGCATAGATGTGACTACCTTTTCTGGCAACGACGTCTGGCAAGGGGCTTAGGCTTGGGTTACTCACCGGTATGCGAACAGCGTTGTACCCGTTCTTTTGCAAAAGTTTTACGAGGGCATTTTCGCTGTAGAAGCCTCTTCTTCGCCACCTTCGAATAGCATTTATGTCCACTTCTCTAGCCTTCATGACACACTCTGAAAATTATTTTTAGAAGTATGCGGTTAAAGCTGTTTCGAAGTTTCCACTTTTAGACTTTTGGTTTTCGACGCGCTTGAGCTGGAACCTTGATGGTTGCTTCTTCAACGAGGCATTCTCTTAAGTAATCGTCCAATGTGGCGGCTGGCACAACCTCAATCTTGTAATCTTTCGGGTCTATGGAGTACTCAAAGTTCTTTTTAGGAATAACCACCTTCTTGAATCCCCACGCCTCTGCAGCCTTGATTTTCTCGTGAACCCCGCCTACCGCCGTCACCAGTATTGTGTCGCCGACGCCTAGGTTTATTTCGCCTGTAACCGCCACATCTTGTCTTACGGGTTTGCCCTCAATCAGCGAGCATAAAAGTATGGCCATTGTTACGCCTGCAGATGGGCCGTCTACACCGTAGGATTGGGCGAAGTCTATGTGGGTGAAGTAGTCTTGGGCTATGTCTATGCCATATTTTTGAAGGATTACGCTGCGGACTTTTGCTATGCTATCGGCTATGAAGCTTTGTCCCTTAGCTACACCCGTCACCTTATAGTAGCCCTTAATTGGGTAGTTTCTTGGGAGGTCGCTGCGCTTAACCATTGTAGCCTTAACGCATAGAACACTGCCAGTCATTTCGCCGCTGTAAGGGTCTCGGACAATGGCTAAGCCGTAGATTTGCCCAAGCTTAACCCCTTCAGGCTTTATTTCGAGAAGCTTTCCACGCTCGTTCATCTCATGCTCCAGTATCTGTCTCTGAATGGTTTTGCAGTGGTGTTCTATGGCTTCGCGAACATGCCGTCTCTCAACAACCTTGCAGCCCTCGTTCATAGCAAGGGTTGCCGCCGTCTTAATAATGGAAATCAACGGCCTAAAGCGGGTGGTCAGGGCGTCTTTCTTGTTGCTTCGTCTTCTGCCTTCATCGATTATTTCTTCGCATGCTTCGCGGCTGAAAGGTATCAAATTGAAGCGTTTAACTTCTTGGGCTATGAACTGCACATATTTGCGTCTGTTCTCCACGGTGTTAGGCATATCATTATTCATTCTTACAACTTTGCCGTAACCGTAAATTCTGTCCATCAAGGCCGGGTGAATCTGGTTTATGCTGTCAAAGTTTCCGGCGCCCACAAGGAAGGTTATGGCTGGAACGGGTTCTGTGGCAACAGCCATTGCTGCTGTGTCTCCGCCATGCCACCGGCCTCTAATGGTGATGGGCAACTGTCCATCTTCAAGCACAGTTAGAAGCGTTACGGCTTCTTCAGGGTCAAGGTTCTTTATTTCGTCAATGTATAATATGCCAAACGAAGCTATGTGAACATCCCCAGCTGTGACCCGCTGATGCTCCGGTGTGCCCAATCCTCCAGTTTGATACGGGTCCCAAGCTATTGAACCGAAAAGCTGCGCGCTTCTATGACCAGTTGCGTCAACAAAAGGCGCACAACCAGAACTGTTATCCACTATGAGTTTTGGTATGTCGCTCTGTTGTGCCCCGCCAATACCTCTAAGGGTTCCGAAACCACCCATCCTAGAAAACCACCAGATGAAGACTCCGAAGAAGATTAGGCTTCCGCCTGGAATGAAAGTCAAAGGGACAAAACCTACAATTTTTTCTATAAAGTAGCTTGTGAAGTTGTAGTCGTAATACTCCTGCAAGGTTTCACCCAAAAACGTTGGATTAGCATTCCATGTTTGCCAAGCCTGGTACATGAAATAGAACCCTAAACTCATCAAAAACAAGCCCATGAGAATTAGGAAGATCTGCAAGGCCTTTAACCCAACTTTTGTGACAAACTTCCTCTTAAGCTCCTTAAGCTGCTCCCTCTGAATAATCTTCTTTCCTTCACCAGCCACATGGATAGAAATCCTCGGTTGGCTTGGGAGCACGGGATTTTTCCAGCATAAAACATCGAAGAGTTTTATGCCAATCTCCTTGTAAATTTGAGTGAGTTTCTCGGCTAAGGCTCTTCCGATAAGCGACTTGCCCGTGCCGGGATCTCCCAAAAGCAAGAGGTATGGTCCAGGGCTTATGACATTTTTAGCAGAGGGCTTAGGTTTGTCTGGGCTGCTCCAGTTATCATACCATTTCGTTTTCTCCAGCCACTTAAGTTTGTGAACCCATTCGTCGAGGCATAGGAAGCATTCTTTCAAGGCTTGATCTTGACCGATAACCCAGTTTATTAGGTTGTCATCTACGGGAAAGCCTTCAGTACTCTTGAAGTTTCCCCAGTCCCATTTTACCCTAACCTTTCTGCCGTTGACAGTTCGCTCCAAAATCTCCACATCGTTACCAAAATAGTCAACAGACAATTTCCTTCAGCCTTCTCGCATCCTTCTCAACCGACAATGCCCCAGCCGGTAATTATAGGGTTATTTCAGAAATGGCAATATGAAAAAACAAAAAACATAGCCAGCAAAGTTTCGAAAAACGAAAAACCCTTTTTCCAACAAAAAGCCCAAAAAACAGCCATTTAACAATAAGGAGATAAAAATCAAGCCGAAACTCGATGAATTAAGCTTACAGCTTTTCAGAGACTAACCACGGCTAAAACCACAAAATAAAAAGCCTCTATAAAAGCCTCAAACGGCAAAAGAAGCCTTTAAATCAGTTTTCAGTTCAGCCCCTAAACCAAACTCATGGACTTAACTGATGCCTTTTGAAGACACTAACGAAAATCTCCATACATAGCGGTAACGCAAAATTTCGAAAAATATTCGAAAAATGGAGAAAAAAATTTACAAAAAACTGTTAAATTAAGATTTAAAAAATAGAAAATAAACAGAAATATGTCAATTACTTCGAAAATCGCGTTACCGAAAAAAGCCATTTTTAGGCTTCTTTTTGAAAAAGGAGAAAATGACATCGTAACGCAAACATAGGCTTTTTAAATAACTGTAACGCCGTAACGGAATATTAAGCCATGCGATACAAGAAAAGCCTAACTTGAAGCCCACTCAAAAACTCATGGAGATTTTGGGATTGAAATAAAAACGTAACATAGGTAACGCAAAAACCAGAACAACAGTATTACCCGTAACATAGGAAACTAAACTTCGTCAGGAACGCCAAGAAAAAAGCTCCTTTTTCCAAAATAAGCCAAAAAAATAATGGTAATACTGCGTCTTTACCCATATTATGGGT
>CAZZMT010000121.1:0-2513 GCA_964655395.1 uncultured Candidatus Bathyarchaeia archaeon
ACCTTTAAAAGATTGCGGAACATGTTTAAAAATCTTTAGGTAATCACAATGGATTATGTTGTCAGTTGTGTTTTTCGGACCCCCTTTAACGTCTTATGCGCCGTAACTTCTAACGTAAACCGCGCCTTGAACCTTCTGCTAGACGATTTTTCCAAGCACGAGTAGGGCGGCTATGTTTATGTATGTGGCTGTTAGGCTTATGATTATGCCCTTGTCCAGCCTCAAGCCTTTTCCATGGCAGACTGCCGCCGAAACTAGCAGTATACTCCAAACTTGCAAAACCACAAGTATGCCATCCCTCACAGTCTTTAGCAGCTCCCAACTGTATATGGCTAGGGCTTCCAGAACTGTTGGAATAGCCAAATATATGTAGGGATAAACGGCCAATGGAAGCGCCGCCAACCCCAAACATGCGAAAAGCTGTAAATCGTTTCCAACCCGCCTAAACAAGGCGATTGCTAGGGCTTCCGTGAACAGGAATAAGCCTATCCAGTTGAAAATGAAAAGCAAAGCCAAGCTTGTGGGACTACGCGTGACCCCTTCAAAATAGAAGAGTAGGGCTGGCTCAAGCCCAGCCATATAGACGCCTAAAGCCCCCAAAAAAAGTATGACGGCGGAGACTGGCAAAAACGTGTACGGTTTGGCGGTTAAAGCGAACACGGGAGATAGGAAAAGCCATTTGACTGCCCGGCGGCTCATAGTTTCGCCCATTGCAAGGCTTGCCGGGACACTTCCATCCTTCAAAACTCTGTAAAGCATCTGCCCCTTCGCGTTCAACCGATATTTACGTTGCTTATCCTGCTCAATAAAGTCTGAAAGCATATCCAAATGATAATAGACTGTGCCGACGCCGGCACCCAATGTTTCGCGAAGTTCCTTAAACCCAATCTTTTCTTGGCTGCCCAAAATCTCAATTATCTTCCGCCGAGTCGGATCCTTGAGGAGAGCATAGTACCTTGAAATATCCTCCATAAATGTTTCCGCCTTTCCCAAGAATTAAGAAACTTTTGCAAGCCTTATTTAAACCTTCTAAAAATCTAATCCATATTCACCATGATATTTTTCTCTGAAATATTCTCTCTATGGGAATACTTGCTTTATCTCCCAAAGACTAAACAATTCTCAGGAGGAGAAGGAGAAAAACTGTGCAAGTCAAACCCAAAAGCATTTTTAAGCCACCAGTCTCCATAATTGTTCCAGCCTATAACTGTGAAAAACTGATCCCTGCGTTTCTCACCAGTCTATTCAAAAGTGCCGCCCAATACATGGGGTTCTGCGAAATCATAGTTGTGGACGACGGAAGCAGCGACCACACCTACGAAATAGCATGGGCAACCATACAAGAATGCAGAAGAAAATGGCCCCACGTCAAAGGCAAAATAATAAGACACACGGCAAAGCTCGGTAGAAAACAAGCTTTAAAAACAGGCATTAACAAGGCTTTTGGAATGTTAACCGTCATCGCAGACCTCCAACCAGCCTGGAAACCAAACACTCTAAAGGAAATAATTGAAACTTTTGAGAAGCGAGGTAAAACCATAAGTAACTTCATGACATGTTGCTACGAGGCGGAAACACTGAGAAAGCTGTTGATGTAAAACGCAAAAAGGTTACGTCAAAGTGGATGATGAAAAAGCATTGCCAGCCCTAGAATGGTTGAATCAAACAAAACTGTTAAGAGCTTGAAGGGACCGCCAGCGGTTATTGAAGATTGCTGATCAGCAAACAACAACCCATATTAAGGCGTGCAGAAACATTTATATGCGCTTAGAGGTCTTCCAATCTATCTTGGTGAAAACTAAGCTGCCCGCATTTCCGGCGGCGGCCCAACCCCAACCTTAAAGGCGTTTAACGCCCAAGGGATGAGGACGGTTGGCCTCCACTTGCGGGCACAAAAATGTGGACCTGACAGTCACGTGTTAGGTCTGAAATGGGCTTTGGCCATGTGAGGATCTCCCTCCAATTCCAGTCGGCTTTGCGGCCGTAGCCAATAAGCGTCTCGGCGATCAGCCGGGAGTTCGCATAACTCCGGTTGATCCTGCCGGACCCCACTGCTATCGGGGTGGGACTAAGACATGCTAGTCGTGCGCCTCCAAGCCACGGTGGAGGCGCGGCGCACAGCTCAGTAACACGTGGCTAACCTGCCCTTGGGACGGGGATAACCCCGGGAAACTGGGGCTAATCCCCGATAGGTGAGGACGCCTGGAATGGGTCCTTGCCGAAAGGGCGCCTAGACCATGCTTCTAGGCGCTGCCCAAGGATGGGGCCGCGGCCGATCAGGTTGTTGGTGAGGTAACGGCTCACCAAGCCTATAACCGGTACGGGCCGTGGGAGCGGGAGCCCGGAGATGGACACTGAGACAAGGGTCCAGGCCCTACGGGGCGCAGCAGTCGCGAAACCTCCGCAATACGCGAAAGCGTGACGGGGTCACCCCGAGTGCCGCCGGCTGAGGGTGGCTTTTCCCCAGTGTAGCCAGCTGGGGGAATAAGGGGAGGGCAAGTCGGGTGTCAGCC
>CAZZMT010000122.1:0-12804 GCA_964655395.1 uncultured Candidatus Bathyarchaeia archaeon
TGAACCCGCGACCTCCCGAGTGCGAGTCGGGCGTTCATACCAGCTGAACTACCGGCCCCTCTAAGGCTCGGGAGTATGCCCCCTCGTCATCACTTGTCGGCGAAGAGAGGAGGAATCCTCATCGCCATGCCAAAAGATAGAAAAATGGGTTTTAAAAGCCTTTACTATAGGTTTGTAAGGTATGCGAGTGTGAGCGGTCTAGAAAAGTTTTTATAGAACTACAATTCAAAAGTGCTTTGTCTTTGTAAACTATCTAGGTAGCCTTCTGGAGGTTTCTAGATGAGTGACCGTGTTGATGTTGGAATTCCCGGAATGAACGAGATATTGAATGGCGGCTTACCTAGAAGAAACGTTGTCCTACTGTCTGGGGGTCCTGGCACAGGCAAATCCATCTTTGGTCAACAGTTTTTATATGCCGGGTTTAGGGTGGGTGAGCCAGGTGTTTTAGTAACCCTAGAGGAGCATCCGGTTCAAGTTAGGATTAACATGGACCGTTTTGGCTGGGAGCCTAGACGTTTTGAGCAGGAGGGTAAATTCGCTATTGTGGATGCTTTCACTTCGGGGATTGGCGAAGCCGCAAAAAGGGAACGCTATGTTGTCAAGGATCCAGACGATGTTCCAAGCTTTTTGGATGTTATTCGGCAAGCGATTACCGACTTGAATGCTCAACGGGTTGTTATAGATTCTGTTTCAACGCTTTACATGACTAAGCCGATGCTGGCAAGGTCCACCATAATGTTGATTAAAAAAGTTCTTGCTGGTTTGGGCTGCACAGGTTTTCTAGTTTCCCAGGTGAGCGTTACGGACCGCGGCTTTGGTGGTCCAGGCGTTGAGCATGCAGCTGACGGCATCATCCGGCTTGATTTGGACGAGTTTCAGGGCGAGCTTAAACGTTCAATAATTATTTGGAAAATGCGGGGCACAAGCCACTCCATGAGAAGGCACCCTTTCGACATAACAAGCAAAGGCATAATAGTTTATCCGGACAAAACTATAAGGATAACTCCAAGAGGCTTTTTGGAAGGGGGAGGTGAAAGCTCATGAGCGAAATTGAAGTTCCCTTGAGACCGTTGGGCAGGGAAGATATCCAAAAGCTTGAGGCAGTCCTCTTACTTGGAACTGTTTCGAGGAAGGATGTTATCGAGAAAATGCGAAGCGCAGACCCGAAAGACCGAATAACCTGGATAGATTCTTTGGCTGTGGCGGCTGGAGCCCTTGCAAGGGAAAAGGCGGGCATGAGCGTTCCCCGAATAGCCGACGAGCTTGGAAGGGGCGAACAGACCATACGTTCACATTTGACTGGGAAAACCGAGGCTGGACGGCTGGTGAGAGAAACCTACGAAATGCTTGTACGCGGTGAGAAAGTCCTATCCTTCATGGTCAGGGAAGCTGAGGCTCCATCAAGGGAGGAAGTTGAAAAGCTTAAGCTTGAATTGGAGAAGGAGCGAAAAGAAAAAGCTGAGCTTCAAGAAAGACTTGGCAAGCTGCAGAGCAAAATCGAAGATGCAGTGAAAGCTTTAGAAGAAGCATTAAACCGCTTAAAAACCTAAAAGGTTTTACTTGCTTTTGCTGTAGGGCTGCCTTCTTTGGTTGGCTAGTTTGAAAAGCCTTGTCAGTTCATTGTCTGTGGCTCCGTTTCGCATTAGTGTCAAAATGTCCACGAGGTTGTCGTTTCTCATTAAGCATGGTTTGAGTTTTCCGTCGCTTGTAACTCTCAGACGGGTGCAGTGCATACAGAACTCAGTGTTTTCGATGGGGTGTACAACCTCCACCTTCAAGTCTGGCAGGTGGTAGACGTGTCTGTTTTGCATGTGTTTTCTGGTCTCGATTTTTACGGCTTTCTGCCTCAACATCTCCTCATACTCGTCTAAAGGCTTGTGAAACTCCCTATAGTATTCGCTGCTTACATTCACTGGTTCAAGCTCAATGAGTTGGAGTACGGCGCCAATTTTTCTTGCAAAGTCCATCATTTCCGGCACGTGAGAATCGTTCACACCCTTCAAGACGAGCATGTTAAGTTTCACAGGGTTTAATCCAGCTTCAACAGCTGCCTTAACGCCTCCCAAAACGTTTTCCAACCTGCCACCAGTCAATTTGCAGTAGGTTTCGCCGTCGAGGGTTGGAAGGTTTATGTTTACCCGTTTTAAGCCGCTCATCCGCAGTTCTCTAGCCAGTGGTTCAAGAAGCGTCCCATTAGTCGTCATGGAAAGCTCCTCTAGACCCGGTAAAGCAGCTATGCCCTTGACGATTTGCACTATATCCTTGCGGAGCAGAGGCTCTCCGCCGGTAAGTTTAATCTTCGAAACGCCAAGGTTGACGGCGATTCTAGCTATGCGTACAACTTCTTCAGCGGTCATCTCCACGGAGTTTTCAACGTTTTTGTCTTCGCCTTCAGCGTGGCAGAAACTGCAGTGCAGATTGCAAGGCTTTGTTAAGGCTATTCGAAGGTTTAACAGTGGGCGTCCGTAGCTGTCAACCAACGTCATCGTTATTCCCGTGCGTGCTTAACGATATGTGCGGCTTCCGGCAATATAAGTTTTTCAAGGCAAAGCTTAACAGCGTCCATGGAACCCGGAATGCAGAAGAATGCTTTGCCTTTGGCTACTCCAGCGAAGGCGCGGGACAAAATTGCAGCCGACCCTATTCTCTCGTAGCTTAGAAGTCTGAAGAGTTCTCCAAAGCCGGGCAGGGTTTTCTCCATGAAGGGTGAAACTGTTTCGATTGTTATGTCTGTGGCGGTTATGCCGGTTCCACCGCAGAAAACGGCGACATCCACGCTTGGCGAGTCTAGGACGTTTTTGACTTCTTTCGCTATTGCCTCTCTATCGTCTGGTATGATTTTGCGGAAAACAACCGAATGGCCATGCTCCTTAACCAGCTTCTCTATTAGGTCGCCGGATTCGTCCGTAATTTTTTCGCCATACTTCAGTTGGTTGTAGCGGGATGTGCTGCAGACAACAATGCCGAAACCCAGTTTTTTGGGTGCTTCAGCCTTATGCCTAAGCGTGCTTTCGCTCATTTTGGCTTTTCTTCCTTAACCTTTCTCACAACACGGATTTCCTCAATAACCGTGGACGGATATTGTCCCTCTGCGTCCTTTTCATACTGCTTAACCATGTCCCAAATTGTTAAGAGGCTCACGGCCGTCGCCACCAAGGCTTCCATTTCGACGCCAGTCTGCGCCTCAGTTTTAACGGTGGATGAAACTTTAACGGTGATGTCGTCCACTATTTCAATATCCACCTTCACGTTTGTTAATGGCAGCGGATGACAAAACGGTATGAGAATGCTAGTTTCTTTTGCAGCTAGGGTTCCAGCAATCTTCGCCGTATAAATAGGGTCTCCTTTTTCAATTTTTCCACCGCGAATCAAGCGGACGGTTTCGGGTTTAAGCCTAATCTTACCGGTGGCTGTGGCTTCACGAAAAATTTTCGGCTTTCCAGTTATGTCCACCATCGCCATACAGAAACCCCTTTAAACGATGTTTAGGCGTAAACAACTATTTAAGGTTCTATAGCGAAATGGCTAGTGTCTCTCGATGTTTTCCCAAGCTTCCAAAAGCGCTTTCACAGCCCTAGCCTTCGCAGATTTTTCATCAAGCCTATATAAGTGGATTCTTCCAAACCTCTTGTGTTGGAGAAGCCCCACCGCTTCCAAAATTTTCAAATGCCCCGCAACAGTCTTGTAGTTTGCCCCTGTTCTTCTGGCAATTTCGGAAACATTTAACTCCCTAAGTTGGGTTAAAACTTTCAAAATTTTAAGCCGAAGCCGGTTTCCAAGGATTTCTTCAATTTCCATGATTTGATGTTTGCTGCGCAGCCTATTTTAAGTTTGGTCCGTGTACATGTTGTCTACGACTTTTATCCACCTTGTCGCCAGAATCTGGTCGAAATCGTCGCTTTTGGGGTCTAGATCCGAAGCCACCAGGTGCCAATGATCATTTATCGAGGCGAAAGTGGTGTCTAAAATCACAAATTTTGGAGCGTACTTGAACACTTCCCTGCCTATTTGGGACAGAATCGTCAAGGCACGTTCATAAGCCTTGTAGGGTATGGTGTGCTGGTGTCGCTTGTAAACTATCATGATGCGCTCTCTGTGGCCTTTAAGGTTCTTTGTCCTTAAAACAATGAAGGAGTCGTCTTGATAGAAGATTTTCTCATTTTGCAAGTCTAAGCTGCATAGGGGACAGTTAGCCAACTTTTTGCCTCCACTGAAGTATGTGATGGAAAAGATGCATATGTGCTTTATTGTGTACTGCTTTATTGTACTGCACAGTTTTAGTTAGCCCCTTCTTTTTCAAGAATTGAGGAGAGTTCTCTCTCCAGTTCGTGGGCAGACGCTCCCGACAGGTAAATAAGTGTTGTTCTTCCACGTTGACCCGCTGTTGAAACGCTTTTTTTGACGATGCCTAAAGTTGAAAGGTTTTGAAGGTATTTCCACAACTGGGTATGTGTGTGGGGCTGAACGTTAAATTCTTCGCATATTATAGCGTACGCCTTTTCAGCCTCCGTTAGAGACGCGTAGGCTCTGTCCATGTTTTCCTTGAAGAACCTCGCTATGCCAAGGAGAAAGAGCTTCTCGTGGAGGCTCAATGTTGCTAAATCGCTTTTCTTCACAAGGGCAAATATGCTTGAAACGGCTTTTCTAACGCATTCCGGCAATACAACGCCCAAGTCTTCAGCATCTGCATATTTTCCAGCCCGCCACAGGAGTTCTATAGCGAAACGGGCGTTTCCGCCCTCTATGCTGGCAAGTTCAGCGATGAGATTGATGGTTTCTTCTGGAACTGTTAAGGGTTTGAAGGCTAATTCAACCCTGTCGTTCACAATGTCTACAAGCTGTTCTTTGGAGTATTTCTCCAGCCTTATAATGTTAGATTGAAGAGTGCTCCTTGTGCTGACGTCCAAACCCTCGATGGCTTTTAGGCTTTTCAAAATACCTATAAGCGAAACCCTTTGAGGCTTACCCAGCCTAGTCTCCTGCAGGCGAGTGAGCTTGTAAACAGCTTCGGAGCCCTCCCTTTCGATTAGGCTTTCAAACTCGTCTAGGGATAAGAGGACGTAGGCGTTGTTTTCATCCAAAACTTGGAGGAATATATTCAGAAGCTCTTCAGCTGAAAATCCCCTCTTAGGAAAGTTCGGGTGAAAAACTGAAACTGCATAGTGAAGTATCAGGAAGAGGCTTCCACGATATTGGCGACAATTCACATGAATATAGTGAAGATTTACGCCTCGCTGCCTCGCTTGTTGGGTTAAGTCCAATCCAAAACGTTGAGAAAGCGCCGTCTTGCCAGTTCCCACATCTCCAACAATAAGAACTCTTTGAGCCATTTTTTCCGGAGTTGTTAAGAGGAAATTGAAAAACTCGGCTAGAAGGCGCATTTCCCCCTCCCTGTGGACAAGCCTCATAGGAACATAGTTCAAGTCAAGTTTCGATTCATCCTTGAACACGCTGCGGTACGCTGGAGCTGACACTTTCAAGCCTCATTGAAAAATATGTTTAACCTTTGTTATGCTTTTCTCCCCTCCCAAGTTTTATCGAAAACTTAAGAGCTGAAGTATTCTTCGCTATGCCGTCTGAGGGATAAAGTTTTTAAGGTGAATGCTGTAATTTTGATGGCAAAATGATACCAAAATATTTCTTTCTAACAAAGGGCGTCGGGAAGCACAAAGAACAATTGCAATCCTTCGAGTTGGCTTTGAGAAACGCTGGCATACAACACTGCAACCTAGTTAATGTTTCAAGCATAATTCCGCCGGGTTGCAAGCTCATCCCAAAAGAGAAGGGCCTAAAGATGCTTAGGCCGGGTGAAATAACTTTTGTTGTTTTGGCCAGAAACCAGACTAATGAGCCGCATAGGCTTATCGCCGCCTCTATTGGTGTGGCAATTCCATCAGGCAAGAATAATTATGGTTATCTATCAGAACACCATTCCTTTGGACAGACAGACGAGGCGGCTGGAGAATACGCTGAAGATTTGGCGGCGACCATGCTTGCTACAACCATGGGCATACCTTTCGATCCCCAAACTGCATGGGACGAGCGGAAACAGCTTTTCAGAGCCAGCGGGCTCATAATCAAGACAACCAACATAACGCAGTCCGCCACGGGCGACAAAAACGGCTTATGGACCACTGTTGTTGCGGCGGCCGTCTTTGTTCCTGGAGGGCGAAAGTAGCTACCATCGCCTTAATCCACTCTTTTATCTAAAAAGATTATCTAAAAAGATATAGGCTGTTAGCGTTAAAACCAGAACAGTGTTAGGTGGAACCTTTGCCCTTGAAAATTCAGACTCCGTTAATCCTTGTCAACTTTAAGACTTATCTGGAAGCTACGGGCAGAAGGGCTGTTAGTTTGGCGAGAACAGCGGAAAAGGTTAGTCGTGAAACTCAAATCTCCATATGTGTGGCGCCCCAGTTCACAGACATCGCCGTAGTCGCCAAGAAAGTGGAAATTCCAGTTTTTGCCCAACATGTAGACCCAATAGAGCCTGGAAGCTACACAGGGTATGTGCTTGCAGATGCTGTTAAGGAGGCTGGAGCTGTTGGAACGTTGATAAACCATTCCGAGAGGCAGCTTAGGCTTTCTGAAATAGATACAGCCATAAGAATAGCCCGTAGAAAGGGGCTTATTTCTGTTGTATGCGCCAACAATCAGAGCATAAGCGCTGCTGTGGCAGCCCTAAAACCCGACATGGTGGCTGTGGAGCCTCCAGAGCTTATAGGCACCGGCATATCGGTTTCAAAGGCTAAACCGGACATTGTAACAGCCACCGTTCGCCTCGTTAAGGAGGTAAACCCCACGGTCACCGTCTTATGCGGGGCAGGTATAAGCTACGGCGAGGATGTGGCGGCTGCCTTGAGGCTTGGCACCCAAGGGGTTTTGGTGGCAAGCGCCGTTGTGAAAGCGAAAAACCCATATAAGGTTTTGCGGGCATTTGCTGAAAAAGCAAAACAAGCGTCTGAAAAGGAGCGCTAATCCATTGAAGGTTGAAGCTGAATGCGCTGCATGTATCCTCAATAGGGCGGCAGCCGAAATTAAGATGGCGACCACTAATCCGGCTTTGCGTTTCAGAGCTATGATTGAGCTTATCCACGTGCTGAAAAAGGAGTTTAAACCGTCCGCGGTGCCGGCGGACTTAGGCACGAAAAGAGATCGACTCGTCAAAAGGGTTACGGGCAACAACGACCCGTATAAGCGGAGCAAACGCCTCTGCAACGAAAACGCCCTGAAGCTTTTACCATACGCGCGGAAAATCGTTGAGGAGGGTTACACGCAACAAGACCGGTTTAAGAGGGCTTGCCTCTGCGCCATGGTTGGAAACATGATGGAGTTTGACATTCCTGGGCACAACTTCACATTCGGCACGTTGAGAAAAAGCCTTAAAGAAGCCGCAAAAGACCTTGTTGTTGATGATACAAGCAAAATTTACGAAGTAGCCAAAAACTCGAATAAGATTCTCTATTTGACGGACAACGCTGGAGAAATAGTTTTTGACACTCTTTTGGTGGAGCAGCTTAAAAACATGGGCTTAACGGTTACTGTGGCGGTTAAGGGCGGCCCAATCTTAAACGACGCAACCATGGAGGACGCTGAAATCTCAGGTATGACAAAGATTGCAGACAAGGTGATAACGACTGGCACAGACGCCGTGGGCTTTGTGCCAAAAGAGGTTTCAGCCGAATTCATGGACGTTTACAAGTCTGTGGACATGGTTTTCGCGAAGGGCATGGGCTACGCTGAAACCCTGACAGAGTATAAGCTTGAAAAGCCCCATGCGTTGCTGTTTAGAACGAAATGTGAGCCTGTGGCAAATTTTTTCGGCGTGCCACGCAATAAAAATGTGGCGAAGTTGATGCCGTAAATGTTGAGTTTGACGCCTCAAATCCGCATAAAAGGGGAGGAGCTTTCAAAAACTGACGTGCTTCTTGGGAAAGAGTGGCTTATAACCAACGGTTTAGGCGGCTACGCTTCCTCCACTGTTTTAGGCGTGAACACGCGGAAATATCATGGGATGCTTGTGGCGGCTTTCCATCCGCCGAGAAAACGCATGGTCTGCGTGGCTAAACTTGACGAGGAGTTGAAGCTTGGAAACGTGTTTTATCCTCTTTACGCCAACGAGTTTCAGGGCGGAATATATCCCCGCGGATTCCAGTTCATAGAAGAGTTCCACCTTGCACCTTTCCCAACGTGTGTTTACGCTTTACAGAACGTGAAGGTTTCAAAAACAATTTTTATGCCCCATGGGAAAAACGCCACAATAGCCTTATACACTGTTGAAAATGGAAACGCTTCAGAAGTTGAACTGCATGTCTTTCCAATTTTGGCGTGCAGACACTTTCATGCCGTTGTAAATCGATGGTGGAACCCTCCAGTATTTGCCCAGAAAATCCACGGAAAGAGAGTGAAAATTAACGTTGAAGCGCCCAAGGCCACGGTAATTATGGAGGCTGTGCATGGCGTTTACCACAAATCTGAAAAATGGTTGGAGAAAATCTATTTCCGCGAGGAACACGCCCGTGGAGAAAGCTGCTTAGACGACTGGTTCCAGCCGGGCTTCTTCACATTCAAAGTTGAGGGAAAAACCCGCGGAAAGTTTGCGTTGTTGGCTGTTGCCAGCCAAGACGAAGCATCTGCCGAGGAAACTGCGGACAAAATGCCTGCAGCAGTCTACGATCTTGAAGGCTTGTATGAGGCTGAGGTTGAACGTCGTGAAAGGTTTCTTTCAAGGTTTTACGAGGATCATGGCAGTTTAGAGGCTAAAGACTGGCTTAGCTGGCTTGTTTTGGCTGCAGACGCCTTTGTCGTTGAAGCTTTGGGCGAAACCGTGAAAGCTGGGAGGTCTGTGGTGGCTGGCTACCATTGGTTTGAAGAGTGGGGCAGAGACACTTTCATCGCGTTGCCGGGGCTCATGCTTACAACTGGCAGATTTGAGGATGCTAAACTTGTTTTCTTAAGGTTTAAAGAGTATTCGTCTGGCGATTTGATTCCAAACTTTATTTCAGACTTGGATGGACAGCCCGTGTACAACTGTGTGGACGCCACCCTATGGTTTGTGAATGCAGTTCTCCAATATCTAAAGTACACTGGCGATTTCGCTTTTGTACAGGCAAATCTGTGGGAAAACTTGAAAACTTTTGTGGAAAACATGGCTAGGGGAGTACATGCATACATGCGGGTGGACGGTGACGGGCTTATTTCGCATGGTCCGCGGATGACTTGGATGGACACCATTGTGGATGGAAAACCGGCAACGCCAAGGGAGGGCAAAGCCGTAGAGGTTCAAGCATTATGGTACAATGCCCTAAAAACGCTTGAATTTCTAGCCAAAAAATTCCGGGAGACGAATGAAGCTGAAAAGTTCGCCAGCCTAGCTGAAAAGGCGAGGGTGAGCTTTAATGAAAAGTTTTGGAACAGCGAGAAAAACTGTTTGTTCGACGTTGTAGATGTGCAAGACCGCGGTGACCCGTCTGTCAGACCCAACCAGATTTTAGCTGTTTCATTGGACTTCACCATGTTGGATAAGGCTAAAAGCAGGATGGTCGTGGATGTTGTGCGCCGCGAGCTTTTAACGCCTTATGGTTTAAGAACCCTTGCTAAAAGCGACCCACGGTATGTGGGCGTTTATCAAGGCGATAGACGAAGCCGCGACTTGGCATACCACAACGGCACTGTTTGGCCTTGGCTTCTCGGGTCCTTTACAAAAGCCTGCCTTAAAGTTGAGGGTTACGGCGAGTATGCACGTGAATATGCGTTCAAAAACTTTCTCGCTCCGCTCCTCACCCAGCAAGTGTTTAGGGCTGGGCTTGGAAACATAAGTGAAATCTTTGATGGAGATCCACCGCACACTCCGAGGGGCTGTATAGCCCAAGCTTGGAGTGTGGCTGAGCCTTTGAGGGCTTACGTGGAGGACATTATGCTCTTTAGGCCCAAGTTTGAGAGGGCGGTTCTCGAATTTTAGGCTGATATTGTTTTTCTGAGGCTTTCTGCGGCGTTTTCCGGCGAAACAGTGTTTATGTATACGCCGGTGCTTTTTTCGAAGCCAGCCCACACGGCCAGTTTTGGATAAACCTCTAGGTGCCAATGATAATGTTGGCGAGTTTTCTTGTCAAGGCTTATGTGAAAGCCAAAGTTGTATGGCGGGGCGTTTAACAAATTTTTCAAGGCACTAAGACATGTCTTTAAGATTTTAGCAAAGCTTGTTTTCTCGTTTTCCGTGATTTCAAGAAGGCTTGACATGTGCCTTTTTGGGAAAATCCAGAACTCCATGGGGTTGACGCTTGCCCACGGCGCAAAAACGAAAAAGCCTTGGTTTTCAGCTATAAAGCGGGGGCCTTCCCTTTCACGCTTTATAATGTTGCAGAATATGCATTCGCCTTTCTCTCTCCAAAACTTTTCGCTAGCCCGTAACTCCTCTTCAACAATTTTGGGAACAAAAGGCGTTGCGATGATTTGGCTGTGAGCATGAGAAAGCGACGCGCCTGCTTCTAGGCCGTGGTTGCGGAATATGGAAACGTACTTAACATAGGGCTTCGAAGCTAGTTCGAGAAGCCTATCCACGTAGGCGTTCACGACATGCAGTAGCTGTGAAACACTGGCGTCTGAGGGGTGCTCATCATGGTTTGGAGATTCAACCAAAACCTCATGATGCCCAACAGCCAAAGCCAAATCGCCTCTTACAACGTTTTTTCCTCCTCCACTGTCCGCCTCTTCTTGCGGCGGAGTGAAAGCCGGATAAAGGTTTGGAAAACACCGGACAACCCAGTTCTTGCACCTAAAACTATTCTCATCCTTCACTTTCTCAATTTTGCCGTCGGACTTTATGTAGACGAGTTCCGCTGGCGGGGTCATGTGCTCGTTTCCAGGACAGAAGGGGCAAACACCTGTTTTGGCTTGGGGTTTTTCTTTTCTGGCGAAGTCCGTTGGGCGGCGTCCCCGTTCTGTGGCTATAACAACCCAGCGGTCAAGTAAATAGTCTCTGCGAAGCTCGTTGTGAGGCATGTCTACAACTCCAGCTGACATTAAGGTTTACGCCATAAAGATTTAGCGTTTTCGAACATGGTTTGGCTTGCCATAAAACCAATAGCGTCTAGATCCCTCTAGATTTTTCGATTATCCGCTGGTAGGTTTTTGCGCTTTTCCGCGGAGTTCGCCTTTTGGTTTTGAGGTCTACGGCGTACAAGCCGAACTTCATTTTGAAGCCTTTAGCCCACTCGTAGTTGTCGGTTAAAGCCCAATGAAAATAGCCTCTAACATCCAACTTCTCCTCGTTTACGGCTTTCTCTAAAACCGCAACATGCTCCTCCAAGAACTTCGGTCTAAGCTTATCTTCAGCGTCAGCCACTCCGTTCTCTGTTACGTAAAGTGGCTTGCCAAAACCAGCCATCGCTTTTAAAGCTTCAAGCAAACCTTCTGGATATGTTTCCCAACCCATGTCTGACGTGGGTTTTCCAACGGCTGAAACGCTGTTTGGCTGACACCCAAACCCATAGTTTGGCACAATTTCAGGTATTGCGGGAATTCCAGCGAAAATTCTAGCCAGTAGGTTGCTTTTGCCGCGGATTACAAAGCGGGTGTAATAGTTTACGCCAAGCCAGTCTAGGCGTTGCCCCAAATAGCCTTTAACTTCGCTTTTCTCCTTCACGCCGTTGAAATTCTCGTCAAGCCAGCCTTCTACTGCTGCCCTTGGGAAAAACTGGTTGTGCAAGTTATCCATAAACCGCGCCGCATTCGCATCAATTTTTTCGCCAGCCCTAAATGGTTGGGCTGGAATAACGTTGTGGATTAAGCCAACCCAAGCTGAGGCTGGGCTGTCATCGTCAGCCCTAACAGTGTCAAATTTTTTGATGGCGTCGTAGGCTCTGGCATGCGCCACCGCCAAGTGCTTCGCAACCTTTTTGACAGCTTTGAAACTGCCTACTCCGGGCGGAAAACCGGACTCGGGAAGCATGTAGCCAGCCTCGCATACAGCCATAGGCTCATTGAAGGTCGCCCAGTAGTCAACTATGTCGCCTAGACGGTAAGCTACATAAGCCGCGTACTTGGCGAACTCGACAACGGTGGTTTCGTCAAGCCACCCTTTTGGTCCATGTTTAAGCCTTGTAGCCCGCGTAGTTATCGGGTCATGAATCCACAAGGGGAGAGTGAAATGGTTTAGGCAGACGAAAACTTTGAAGCCTTTCATCCTCAAATCTTCAACGATTAGCCTATAATGGTCTAGTGCTTTTTTATCCGCCAGCTTTTCAAGAGCCTCTAAGGCTTTATCGTCCAAGTTTACGCTTGAAATGTTGCCGTCCGAAGCCTTTTCAACGTCAACCTCAACGGCAGCCGTATTTTTCGGGAAAATTCTGCTCCACTCCAAGCCAATCCTGTAAGCGTTTAGTCCAAGCCTCCGAGCAATTTCATGGTCTTTGGCGTATAAACCCCAATAGTTTACGCCGTTTTCCGGAAAACCGCCACTCACAACGCCCCGCCTAATGTTTTCCGGGTCGTGCACCCAGACAAACCAGTCAGTGTTCGCGTCAACACCTTCTCCAGATGGGTCGCCCATCTCAAACTGAAAACCGCTGGAGGAGACGCCCCACAAGAATTCGCCAAACCCCAAGCACTCCGCACTCCATACGGCTTATAGACTAGAAGCGGCGGTGGGTCACTGAGGTTCGACGCCCAGAATCCGCCCGCCCCCTCAAACCCGACACCCGCACCCGCACCCCCTTGAGCGCCGAACGTCCAGGCTTAGGTTGCTCCCCCCCGGGCCTAGCCAGTTTCACCCGGCAAACGCCGTGGCAAGCCTCCCTACGGAGG
>CAZZMT010000123.1:0-10657 GCA_964655395.1 uncultured Candidatus Bathyarchaeia archaeon
ATTGCTAATAGTCATATTAATTGTAACCTTCGCCTTCGGATGTTCCTTAACGTTTCGCTTAACTTTCTGGTATACGCCAACGCCTCTAATTGCATCGTGAACGCTGTCATTCCCATCAATTGAGATGAAATATCCCACGCCAAAATCAATTAAGGGCAATGTTCCATTCGTTACCACAGTAACATAACGTCCCTTCATCTCTTCTATAACAGCTTCAACAACTTCTGGCCGAAGAAGGGGTTCACCACCAGTCAAACTAATGGCTGCCACATCATTTTCTATGAAATTATTTCTTACAATGTTTCGCCATTCATCAACACCTAACTCTTTGCGCAGTGTTCTGTTAAGCCACCAATAGCAATGCTTACATCTCAAATTACAGAAATTCGTGATGTCCGCAGAACCAAATAAAGGCGTTTTCCTATTAAAATATTTAATCTGAATCATTCTAGAGGCAACTTTCGCAATACCTCGCCAGTTTTTCAAGAAAATTTTACCTTCTCTTCTGCTTCTTTCCACCACGGGTTCTTCTGGTCTGATAGCCCTTTGCCCTGCTGCGGCGAGCACCCTCTTTTGCTTTTCTACGAGAATCCTGTTCCTTACTCATACCCTTGTCCTTCCTAGTGATTGACGGCACCCGTGCACAAAAACCTTCTGCTAAAATTCTAGAGAGGCTAGACATTTATTGGCTTTTTCGGCAGCCAAAAATGTTAGAAAATCTAGAGGGCTATCCAATTTTGCAGTTCGTCGCCCAACGCAATAATTGACAGAGGGCGAGGCTTTTTTAGTCGTATTCGGCTGTGAAGCTTAATTCTGGACATTGGGGCACTTGTCTGCCTTCACCTTCGCTTTTTTGGGGCAAAACTTCAAGCCTCAAAATTTTGCATGTACCGACAACATCCTCCCTGTTCTTTTCGATGATTCTGGCGTGTTCAGCGTTTCCAGCATAAACCCTAACAAGCTTAATCAACGCATTGAGAGGCTTACGCTTCTCGGCTTTATCCCGCCTAATTTCGGCTATCAACGCAACCAGCAAGTCGCCAGCCCTCTCAGCTTCCTCGTCTATCCTGGCGGGATCTGCCTCCGGCCACCGAGTCAAGTGTATGCTTTTCACGCCTACATCCTCGGCGTACATGTGCTGGTATATCTCCTCTGTAATGTGGGGTGTTACGGGCGCCAACAACTGGAGTATGCGGTACAAAACCGTGTAAAGCGTGTGTTGGGCAGCCCTTCGCTTGGCCTCGCCATAGACTTCAGGCTTATACAGACGATCTTTAACAGCCTCAATATATTGATCGCAGAAAACATGCCAAGTAAAATTGCGAACTTCTTCAACCGCCACGTTGAACTGGCATTTTTCAAGGGCTTCTGTAACCCGCTGGGTAAGCCTCTCCATCTTGCTAAGAATCCACCTGTCTAAAAGTTGAGGCTCGAAACTGCCGCTGCTGGGCGTGTAGTCTGTAAGCTGGCTGCTGACAAAACGGGCAGCGTTCCAAAGCTTAGTTAAGAAACGCCTACCATACTCCACGTCTGGCCAACGGAACGGAATATCCGAACCAGTGGCACCGCCTGCTGCTGCCCATTGCCGCGCCGCATCTGCACCATACTTATCGAGGACCTCGGGGGTTGCCACATAATTTTTGAGGGACTTACTCATCTTCCTACCATCAGCGCCAAGCACCATGCCGTTTATGAGGCAGCTTTTGTAGGGTTTCTCGTCGAAGAGGGCTAGATGCCTAACCATCAGATAGTAAGCCCACGTGCGGATAATGTCCACACCTGAAGGATGCAAGTCCGCTGGGAAAAGCCTCCTCCAGTCTGGACGGTCAGGCCAGCCAGCGTGCACAGCACAAGTGATGGATGAGTCCATCCAAGTGTCCATCACGTCGGTTTCGGGAATAAAATCGCTGCACCCGCATTTTGGGCAAGCATCTATCCGTGGCTTTTCAAGCTTCGGGTCTATGGGAACCCAGGTTTCATCGGCCAATATGGTTTCGCCGCATTTTTTGCAGTACCATATTGGGATGGGTGTGGCAAACACGCGTTGGCGGCTTATCACCCAATCCCAGTCCAGCGAGCGCGCCCAGTCTATGAGGCGATACTTCATGTAGTCTGGGTACCAAACAATTTCGTGGGCTGCCTTTTCCACGCGGTCTGTTAAAATGCGGGTTTTCATAAACCACTGTTTGCGCTCCAAAATCTCGATGGGGGTGTCGCATCGCTGGCAAAGGCCTATTTCCTGCTTAACCGGCTCAATCTTCTCCAAAAGCCCCTCAGCTTTCAGATCCTCAACTATGGCTTTTCTGGCTTCTTCGACCGTTAGCCCCCCATATTTTCCGCCATTTTCGTTTATTAGGCCGTTTTCCGTCAAAATCATGATTACGGGCAAATTATGCCTTTTAACGGTGCGAACGTCCTCCTTGTCGCCGTAAGTGCAAATCATAACAACGCCGGTGCCGAAAGAGGGGTCTACAGCGTCGTCTGGAATAATTTCCACCGTGCGGTTCACGATAGGCACCGTTATGCGTTTTCCAACGTATTTGTTGTAGCGGGTGTCTGTTGGGTTTACGGCTACAGCCACACATGCTGGTATGAACTCTGGACGGGTAGTGGCTATCATTAAGTGTCCACTGCCGTTCGCCAGTGGAAACCTTATGTGGTGAAGTTTGCCCTCCCGCTCTTCATATTCAACCTCAGCGTCTGCAATGGCGGTTTCGCACCTTGGACACCAGTTAACCGGATGCGTCCCCCGGTATATGTAGCCCTTCTTGTAGAGAATTATGAAGCTTAGCTGGGTGCGCCTCCAATAGTCCGGGTCCATGGTTCGGTACTCAGTTGTCCAATCGACACTGCAGCCTAGGCGGATAATGCCCTCCTTCATCATGGCAATGTATTTTTCCACAAGCCGCATGCACAAACTTCGAAACTTTTCAGGCGGGACGTCGCGTTTGCGAATTTTGTGTTCCCTTTCCACCTGCACTTCTATGCCCAAACCGTGGCAGTCCCAGCCCTGCGGGAAAAACACGTTATAGCCTTTCATGCGTTTGTAGCGGGCTACAATGTCAAAGTACGTCCAGTTTAGAACGTTGCCCATGTGGAACTCGCCGGAAGGATAAGGCGGAGGCGTGTCAATGCTGAAAGTCGGCCGCGTATAATCGTTCCAGTCAAAACGGTAAACACCCCACTCTTCCCAGAGCCGCTGCCACTTCCGCTCAACAGCCAACACGTCAAATTCTTTAGGCAAAGGCCTCATACTAGACATCCTGCAAACTTCGACTTTAGGAAAGATAAATATACAAGTACATAACAATTACTCCAATCAAGGTCTGGGGGAGCTGGGCGGTGACCCGGCTGAGAGGACCGCTGAGCGCGGTCGACCCCCTAGAACCTGATCCGGGTAATGCCGGCGGAGGGAAAGACCTTGAATAAGCAGGAGTGTCTCAAACTTCTTTAAACAGCATTTTTAGCTTATTCCAGTTTTTGGAGGCTCCGTTTTGGCTACACAGATGGAGTCAGCTAAAAGAGGACAAATAACCGAAGAAATGCGTATAGTCGCTGAATACGAGGGCGAATCAGCAGAGGTCATTTGCAAGCGTATAGCAGAAGGCACGGTCATAATAACGCGTAACGTCGTGCGAGAAAATGTTCATCCATTGGGGATTGGCAAGGGGTTGCGAACGAAGGTTAACGCCAACGTTGGTACAAGCCAAGACCTTTGCGACCCAAACTTGGAAGTTGAAAAGGCAAAGGTTGCCGTCAAATACGGCGCAGACACAGTTATGGATTTAAGCACTGCCGGTGACTTGGACAAGATAAGGCAAGCCATAATCAAGGCTGTTAAGGTACCCGTTGGAACGGTCCCAATTTATCAAGCAGCCATAGAAGCTGCAAAAAAGAAAGGCTCCATAATCCACATGACAGAAGACGACATCTTCAATACTATTGAGAAACACGCCAAAGACGGCGTCGACTTCATGACAGTGCACTGCGGCGTAACCCAGCAAATAGTCAAAAAACTGGCAGAGCATCCACGGCTTATGGGGCTTGTAAGCCGCGGTGGAACATTTCTAGCAGCATGGATCCTCCACCACAACAAGGAAAATCCATTGTACGCCAACTATGACTATCTCCTAGAAATTGCTAGAAAATATGATTTTGCCATAAGCCTCGGAGACGGTTTAAGGCCCGGCTGCATATTCGATTCTACAGATTGGGCTCAAGTCCAAGAACTACTCACAATTGGAGAGCTTGTTGAAAGAGCAAGAGCCGCAAACGTGCAAGCCATGGTTGAGGGGCCTGGACACTTGCCACTGCAAGACGTAGCCGCAAACGTTCAGCTTGAAAAATCTATATGTAAAGGCGCACCGTTCTACGTGCTTGGACCTGTTGTAACTGAGGTTGCCCCGGGCTACGACCACATTGTTGGAGCCATAGGTGGGGCGTTGGCGGGGTTTGCCGGTGCTGACTTCTTGTGTTATGTGACGCCCGCAGAGCATTTGGGCTTGCCAACCCTGGAAGATGTTAAGGAAGGAGTAATAGCCGCCAAGATTGCCGCCCATGCTGCAGACATCGCAAAGCTTGGGGCAAAGGCCTCAGCGCAAGACTTAGCCATGGCGAAGGCTAGGGCAAGCCTCGACTGGAAAGGCCAATTTGAAAACGCCATAGACCCTGAAAAAGCTAAGAAGATTCATGGGCGGATAAAGCCGAAAAGCCCAGAAACATGTTCAATGTGTTCGAATTACTGTGCTATAAAAATTTTGAAGGAAGCCTTAAAGGCGGAGGGACAATGCATATGAAAAACTACACGCCAGTGGCAATAACCATCGCTGGAAGCGATTCATGTGGCGGTGCTGGGATACAGGCAGACTTGAAAACTTTTGCGGCTTTAGGTGTTCATGGAACAGTTGCCATCACATCAGTTACAGCCCAAAATACTTATTCGGTTAGGATTGTCCAAGACTTGCCCCCGGAGATGGTCTGCGAACAGATAAGGGCAGTTGCCGAAGACCTCGGAATAGACGCTGGAAAAACAGGCATGCTCCACGCGGAGGAAATCATAAGGGCTGTGGCTTCCGAAGTTTCAAAATATGACTTCCCGCTCGTTGTGGACCCGGTTATGGTGGCAAAGTCCGATGCGCATTTGCTAAAGCCCGAAGCTAAAGAAGCCTTGAAAAAACATTTGTTTCCATTGGCTAAGGTTGTCACTCCCAACAGGTTTGAGGCTGAAAGGCTTTCAAGCATAAAAATAAAAAGCCTAAAGGATGCTGAGGCTGCTGCAAAGGAAATCTCTAAAATGGGCCCCGAAGCCGTCGTGATCAAGGGTGGACACTTTGAAGGTGAGGAAGTGACGGATACCCTCTACTATAAGGGCAAGTTTTGGAAGTTCACATTGCCAAGACTAGAAGTCAAAACCACCCATGGGACCGGCTGCGTTTTCTCAGCGGCTATAGCCGCTTTCCTTGCAAAAAAGTTGGATATCCCAGAGGCTGTGGAAAACGCGAAAAAATTTGTTTTTTCAGCAGTAAAGTTCGGCTTACAGATTGGAAAGGGCTATGGTCCAGTTAATCCACTGGCGTCTCTTTACCGTCAAGCCTCTAGGTATGAGGTTTTGTTGAATTTGGAGGAAGCCAAAAACCTTTTGGAGGGGCATCCTGAGGTTGCGGCGCTTGTTCCAGAGGTTGGCATGAACCTTGCTATGGCCGTTAGATACGCTGAAAATGTTGACGACATCGCAGCCATAGATGGGCGGATTGTCCGGACACTAAGCGGTGTCCGAGCTGTTGGAAGCCCAAAGTTTGGATGCTCCCACCACCTTGCTAAATACGTGATTGAAGCCATCAAACACGACGAGAGTAAGAGAGCAGCGATAAACTTGAAGTTTTCAGAGGAAATCCTAAAAATTTTGGAGCAACAAGGCCTAATCATCTCATTTTACGACCGAACAAAAGAGCCGAACGAAATCAAAAAAATTGAGGGTATGACCGTCCCTTGGGGTGTAAGGGAAGCCATCAAAAATATTGGGAAATTGCCAGACGTGATTTATCATAAAGGCGATTTGGGAAAAGAACCTATGATAGTGATTTTGGGAAAAGATGCAGTTTCCTTGGCGAAACTTGTCATAGAAATCGCTAAAGAGAGGAGGTAAGGATGCATAGCTTTATTTCGCGTTTAAGCTATCTGAAAAGTTTGGAGTTGAGTGGCTATGGCTGAAACAATTAGGAAAGTTGAAGAAGAAGTCATAACAAGGGCGATAATCCAAAAAGCCATGGAAGATTGGATAAGGCTTGCAGACACTGATGTGGTCGTTGTTGGAGCTGGGCCTTCCGGCTTGACAGCGGCCAGATATCTGGCTAAGGCTGGGTTAAACACGGTTGTTTTTGAAAGGAGACTTTCCTTCGGCGGCGGGATAGGCGGCGGAGGCATGCAGCTCCACAAAGTTGTTGTGCAGTCGCCAGCGGACAAAATTCTTCGGGAAGTGGAGTGCAAGCTCGAATCTTTAGAGGATGGACTTTTCGTTGCTGACGCTGCCGAAGTTATGGCAAAGCTTGCCTGTGGAGCCGTAGACGCAGGCGCAAAGGTGATTTTAGGCGTGACGGTTGAAGACTTGATATATCGTGATTCGCCGATAAGGGTTGTCGGAGTTGTTGTGCAGTGGACATCGGTTTTAATGGCTGAGTTACATGTTGACCCGTTGGCAGTTAAAGCTAAAGCTGTTATCGACTGCACAGGCCACGACGCAGAGGTTCTGGCAGTAGCCTCTAGAAAAATTCCGGAGCTTGGAATAACTGTGCAGGGCGAAAAGTCAATGTGGTCTTCCCGCGCCGAGGAGTTAACAGTCAAAAACACTAGGGAGGTTTGCCCGGGACTTTTTGCCGCTGGCATGGCTGTAGCGGCCATTGACCGAACACCAAGGATGGGGCCTATTTTTGGCGGCATGCTGCTTAGCGGTGAAAAAGTCGCAAAGTTGGTTATACAGAAGCTTAAAGGCAAAAAGGCCTAAACCCATTTGTTGTTGACTGAACTGGGACGTTAGAAGGTATAATCCTTTCTGGCGCGTTGTAAACCTTCATGTTGCCTCCACGGATAAATCCCACAAGGGTTAAGTTAGCCTTTCTGGCAATTTCGATGCCGGAGTCTAAGGCTGCAGCAATTGAAGCAACAATGGGTATGCCAACCATTGCGGCTTTGAGCACTATGTCTGTGGTTAATCTGCCGCTTAAGGCTAAGAGGCGTTCGCTAAAGTTTTCCCCTTTTAAGGCGCATTTCCCTATAACTTTGTCCACGGCGTTGTGGCGGCCAACATCCTCCGCAAACGCCACAAGAGCCCCGTTGCCATCGTAAATGGCGGCTACGTGTACTCCATGGGTTTTTCGGTAGGTTTCCGACATAGCGTTCAAATTTTGGATGCAATTTTGAATTGTTTCAGCCTTCACCCTCATTTTTGAAGCCACTTTCTTGACGCGCCTTAACGCCAATGGTTGATTTTGCCCACCGCATGCTGATGGGATTACACGGTAAAGTTGCCGAGCTAGTTTCAGCCTAGATTCAATATTTACTGTTGGCTTTAAGGCTATGTAACACACATTGTTTTCCTTGATGTTTATTTTATCAATTTCCTCAACGGTTTTTATGACGCCTTCGGAAAGGAGATTCCCAACAGCCAGCTCTTTGATGTCTTGAAGCGTGCAGAATATGGTGGCATAATGCCTTCTGTTAACAAATACTTGGAGGGGCTTTTCTTCGGCTACAAAATCTTCAGTTTTCTCGAACTTTCGGGTTTTAACGTCAATTTTAACAATCTCAACTTTGATAAATTTGGAGCCCCCCTCTATTTTTTCAGTTCTGAAAGCACATAGTCAACTATCTCATCTGCAATGTTGACGCGGGTCACAGACTGCAATCCTCGCCACCCCGGTTGGCTATTAACCTCGATTACCATCGGACCCTTTGGACTTTCTAGGATATCCACACCCGCAATCTTGCATTTTATCAGCTGAGCTGATTTAACGGCTAACTCTTCAAGCTCGCCGTCAAGCCTTAACGGTTCTGGACGGGCGCCTTGGCTGTAATTGGTTTTCCAGCTGTTGGCGACGCGGCGCATGGCTGCCGCTACACGGTCGCCTATAACGAAGGCGCGGATGTCTGAACAGCCATGCGGCACAAATTCTTGGGGGTAGATTACGCCATGATAGAAGGCTATAGCCCTAAAAACCGTGTATGCTACATCCGGGTCATTTATGCGTGTGGAGCCGACGCCCCGCGAGCCAAAAATGGGCTTGACAACAACGTCCCCACCAAGCTCATGAAAAGCCTTCAAGGCCTCATCCGCATCCTCCGTGACAGCGGTCCGCGGAACCGGCACACCAGCATCCTCCAAAATCGCCAGCAAATCATACTTGTCAACACAGTGTTCAATAGCCTCTGGCGGGTTAACCACGTAAAAGCCCAAACGTTCAAGCCTATAAAGCACATCCATACGGAAAACGATTTCCTCCAAAGAACCCCGCCCAATAGGCCGAATTATCAAGGCGTTTAAGTTTTTAAGAACATCAACGTCCCGCACTTTCAGGTAGGGCTTATAACCCACACGGGCAACAAGCCAAGGGAAACTAAAACATATATGGGGAATGCCCCGCTTTTCAAGTGCCATGCGGAGCTGGGCAGAACTATAAGCTTCGGGGTTCCGCGTAACGATTCCAAACTTCAAGTTTAACCGCCTAGGGCTCAATGTTTAACCATGACAATCGTGTTTTTAGCTAAACACTTAAAGTTTCCGTGCAAACGTTTCATGTGAAAATTCACATAGTATCTGGAATAAGCCACTAAAATTTATGAATAAATTGCACCAATTCCATGGCGTTTTGCGGTTTTTGAGAAAGATCTACCGCCAAATATGCGCCACGCTCGTTAAAGTATGGTGGACCCCTTCTTGAAAACAGTGTTAAAATTTTTCCATTATGGTCTATTTTGTAGCCTTCCGTGCATGGCTCATGCCCCCGAATAATAACTTTTACGCCGAAACTTTGCAGAGCGGCATCTGTTATTTTTTGTCCGAAGAGTTTTCCGGCGCCGCGATATGAAGCGCATGTTTCGCTTATAGCGTCGGTTGGATCGCTCCATAATAGGTCTTCCAGCAGGCTTTCCCTTGGATGCCTTGTGTGGGCGTAGGCCAAATCTTCTAATGTTTTGGCTTGAGGCGGCACGCCACCATGAACCATTAAGTAGCGTTCCATAACGATAACGGCGTTGTATAGGTAATTGAAGAGTTCGCGTATTCTCATGTAGGCTTTTGTCCATTCCTCACCAAAGCGTGTTTGAAACTGCCATGGTAAGTCATGGGGAGAAGCCAGAAGGTCTTCCGGCCCCTCATGATTTCCTCTCAACAGAATTATCTGTCTTGGAAATTGAAGTTTAAGCCTTAAAATAATGTAATAAACCTCAGCCGAATACTGGCCTCTATCTCCATAATCGCCTAGGAAAACTGCAACCGCTTCGGAGTTTTGGCTCATTTTCTGGAGAAATTGGCTTCCGTTTAAAATGTCGATGAGGCTTTCAAGGTCGCCGTGCAAGTCTCCAACAACTAAAGCCTTGCCGACGGGTTGAAGTTTCACAAGCCGCCCAACGACTTCAAGGTTTCCAATTCTCCCGTTTTCACTTTTGAGGAGTTTAACCGCTTCTTCCACGAGTTGGCAGAACTTTTGGCACGAGGCGTTTAGGGCTTCTTTAACTATCTCTTGAAGTTGCAATTTTCTCAACCCCAAACTTTTATCGTTATCTCTTGTCCGCTGAAAGCTTGAACGTTCTTTTCAACAAGACTTTTATGGCTGTCAATCTTTTTCATGGTCTCTTGAATTGCCCTTTTTAAGTTGGCTTCCTCGGATTCTAGCCTTTCCAGTTTTCTACGTATGTTTTCAACATGCTCCTGCAGTCTTGACATTTCGGTTATAGTTTCGGCAATAGTTGTGGACGTTGAAACTCGAGCCTTCTGCATTTTTGCCTCTACACATTTCTTCTGTAAGTCTACAAGCGAGTTTTTGTCAACGATTTCTGTTATGGCTTGTTTCGCCTTGCGCATCTTATCCTCCTTAAGCTTAAGCTTTCCCTCAGCCATCAGCCTCTCAGTTTTTTGGAGAATCTCCTTCAAAAGCGGGTAACCTGCATTTTCTGCCGTCAAAGCCTCGAAGGGGTCGGCCAAATACTCGCCAAGCTTTTTGATTTCTTCTGGTGTTAAGCCGCTTCCAGCACCGTGCAATGCGAGGGACTGAAGTTTCACTAAAGGCTTTTGTAAATGTCTAAGGCTGTAGGCAACCTCCCTTCTTAAGCATTCTAAAGTTTCATTTATTTTGGCTAGTTGGGCTAGTCCGCCGCCTTTCTCATGTTCGGCAATTTTGCGCCGTGTCTGAGCTAGCTCTTCTTCTAGGCGAATTCTTTCGCTTTCAGTTCTTCCGTGTTCATTTTCCAAATTTGCCAGCCTACTGTTCAGCTCCTTGATTTCCTCGATTAGTTGGAAGGTTTCCTCCAAAGTTTTGGCTTTCATAAACTCCTTCGTCAAAAAGCTGTTTAACTCTTTAAGTGAAGTCTTAGCGCCCTGAAAAGACCGCAAGAATTTTCTACGGTCCATTATGAAGAAGGGAGGAATCCTTGGAAAACAATATCG
>CAZZMT010000124.1:0-4221 GCA_964655395.1 uncultured Candidatus Bathyarchaeia archaeon
AGGCTGAGGGCTGAAAAAGAAATCCATGTTGTTGTTATGCCAGACTTTTTCCTAGACAGATTTGTGAGTCTAAATTTTAATTTGGAGGCTTTTGTGGACGCTGTTGCGGATGTTTTAGGGCGGAAGGGTGGAAGCATCGACGGGATAGCTCAAAAAGACTTTAGAGGTGGAAACGCTGTAAACACTGCTTCAGCCCTAGCCCGTTTAGGTGCATGGGTCACGCCAATAGTATGCACAGACAAGCTTGGTTTTCAGCTCTTAAAGTTTTACCTTAAATCGCCAAGAATCAGCCTATCTTATGTCAAAACGGTTGAAAAGCCTTCCATAACAACAGCCCTAGAATTCCAAACAACCAACGGAAAAGCAAACGTCATGCTGAGAGACGTTGGCTCTTTGGCTGATTTCGGACCCCAAAACCTCGACGGTGAAGACTTTGAAGTTATCCAGAAGGCTGATTATGTATGTGTTTTCAATTGGGCTGGAACAAGAAGGTTTGGGACAGCCCTCGCCCAAACAGTTTTCCAGTACGTTAAGACAAAGGGAAGGGGTAAAACCTATTTCGATTCAGCCGACCCAACCCCAAACAAAAGGGAAGCGCCAGATTTGTTGAGGAAAGTTTTGCAAGCAAACCTCGTTGACATTTTAAGCCTAAACGAGAACGAAGCAGTCTTTTATGCCTCTCTTTTGAACCCGGAGATGAAAAGCCTCAAGCGAAAGCTTAGCTTTGAAGAGTTGGCTTTGGAATCAGCCAAAACGCTGGCTGAACGCTTAAACGCGAGAATAGACTTGCATACCACAAGTTTCTCCGCGTCTTTCACGAAGGAAAACGAGACGATTGTTCCAGCCTTCAACGTGCCAGTTTTGAGAGCCACCGGGGCGGGTGATGCTTGGAACGCCGGAAACATAATTGGCGACGCTTACGGGCTTCCAGAAGCTGTTAGGTTAACGTTGGCAAACGCCACAGCCGCCTATTACATTTCAAATCCTACGGTAGCGCACCCCACCCGAGAACAGCTCATAAAATTCTGCGACAAACTTAAGGGCCTGTGGAAGACCAAAACAGATAAAAGTTAGACCCTTAAAATGAGAAGCAGCAAAAGGCTGGAGACGCTTCGGAATGCCGACAGAAATCTTCGACATTGACAAGTTTGTGGAAATCAGCGAGAGGGCAGAATACTGCGCAGTTAAACGCTTAAAGGACGTTGTGAAACTGAAGCTCCGCACGCCAAGAATGCTCTACACGTTGAAAGTTGACCCGGCGAAGGCTGAAGAAGTTATCAAGAAACTACGATGTGAAATTCGTGAAGTATAACACCCAACAGTTCTAAAACGCTGAAGGAAAGAGAAGAAGGGAAGTGACGTTTAGCTTCTGAACTTCTGAAGCTTTGTTAGAAGCTCTTTGTCGCCTTCGTAGTCTCCAGCACATGTGGCTATTACTCCGTCCACTAGCCCGTCAAGTTTGCTAGCGACTTCTTCGACGTGTTCCATAGTTGTGGTGGTTGGCCAGCCTATCATCTTCACCATTTCAGCGTTTTTAGGTGTTCCAATGAGTAAATATGTGTATACTGGTTTGTTTAGGCGTTTGCATTCTTTGGCCACTTGCTCCAGCATCGGGAAGGTTCTGTCCTCCAGCCTCATGAAGAAGACGAAGTCCCATGGCTCTTTAACGCGGGCTATGGTTTCCTCAACGGTTTTGCGAGCTGTTAGCAAACATCCTAATTTAACCCTTTTTAGGCGTATTGTATTGCGGAGGAAGTCTCTGGCTTCTTCGGAGGATTTGAACATTTTTATTGGCTCGCCATATTTTGGTACGTCTCCCATTGTTAGTACAAGTCCGTCAAGACCAACGGCGTCGGCTGCTAAGGCTAAGCCTCCAACCTCCACAGGCCCCTTATAATGGAGGATAAATATTGGTATCACCATCTTGTCCGGATATATAGTTTTAAGCACACATCCCACGGCTGTTCCGCTTGGCGCTGGCATGCCAGCAGCGCTGTCCGTTATGTTCCACCCGTCAACAAGGTCTTTAACTTCCTCGGCCAACTTCAAAAACTTGCGAGTTGGAACAAACTCATGCAACACTTTCATTAAACATCATCTCTTGCCTCTAAGAAAGGGAGGCTTCAAAATTAAAGTTTTGCGCGCTAAAGTTCATGAATTTTAAGGCGAAACCGTTAGAAACACATGTGTTTTATATTTTTATTCTGTGAGTGTGAGCATGTTATGAACGTTGTTCAGATAATTGGGATTGACGGCATACCTATAGTTAAACCTGGAGATAACATTGCCGAACTGATATGCACTGCTGCAGAGAGGCAGGGTACCCCCATACAGGACGGTGATGTAATAGTGATAACTCATGTGGTTGTGTCTAGGGCTGAGGGGCGCATTGTAAACTTGGACGAAGTTGTGCCTTCTGTTTTCGCGAAGAACATTGCTGAACTTTACGGCAAGGACCCGGCTTTGGTTGAGGTTGTGTTAAGAGAAGCCAAAAGCATTAGGAGGATGGCTGACGGCAAAATAATAACCGAAACCCGCCACGGTTTTATATGCGCCAACTCTGGAGTGGACAAGTCAAACGTGCCTGGAGATAGGTGTGTAGCGCTTTTGCCCGAGGACCCAGACGCGTCTGCCAGAAGGATCAGGCTTGAGATTAAGCGGATAACTGGCTGCGACGTGGCTGTGATAATTTCTGACACGCATGGTCGCCCTTTCAGAGAAGGCGAGATAAACGTGGCTGTAGGTGTTTCTGGCATAAAACCAATAAGAGACCGTAGGGGCGAGAAAGATTTGTTTGATTATACTCTGCATGTTAAACAGACCGCTGTGGCGGACGAGTTGGCTTCAGCGGCTGAGCTTGTGATTGGGCAAGCAAATGAAGGGGTTCCGGCGGCTATAATTCGCGGATACAAATTTATAAAGTCTGAAGATGCTAAGGTAACCGAGCTAGTTAGACCCAAAGAGAAGGATTTGTTCCTTTAAATGAGGAAGACACCATGGACGAGGATGCTGTTAGGCTCAGGAGTGTTGACCGTTTAGAGATAATATGCCTCATGGACAACTGTGTGGATCTTATGTCATCTGTTGGGAGGGAAGAGGTTCAAAACGTGAGAACATGGGTTCCAGAACGCATGGGCAAGGAATGGTTTGACAAAAATTTTCGTCATCCAATAGCTGAGCACGGTTTATCCATGCTGGTCAAGGTTTTCTGCAATGGTGAAACACATACAATTCTCTTTGACACTGGTATAAGCCAGAACGGGGCTGTTTTAAACGCCAAAGGCATGGGTGTACGCCTCGAAGAAGTTGAAGCCATAGTCTTGTCGCATGGACATTACGACCACCACGGTGGCTTGTTAAGCTTCGTTAAAGCCATCGGCAAGAAAGGCTTGCCAATAATAGTGCATGAGGACATGTTTAAAATTCGCGGAGTAGCCGAAAAAGATGGAAGCATAAGGAAGCATCCAGAATTCCCGTCGGAAAACCATATAAAACCCGCTGTTTTCGTAAAGACAAAAAATCCGTATTCGCTGGCGAAAGACACTATACTGGTTACTGGCGAGATTCCCCGCAAAACAGACTTTGAAAAGGGGTATATGCAACAACGCGCTCTAATAAATGGTGTTTGGCAACCTGACCCTTGGATTTGGGACGACAGAGCATTAGCCATAAACGTTAAGGACAAGGGACTTGTGGTTGTGTCCGGCTGCGCCCACGCTGGAATAGTAAACACGGTTCTCTGTGCAAAGCAAATCACAAATGCTTCCAAAATACACGCTATAATCGGCGGTTTTCACCTCTCCGGAAAGGACTGTGAAGACCGGATAGGCAAAACTGTGGAGATGCTGAAAGAGTTTAACCCAGACATAGTTGTGCCAATGCATTGCACCGGTTGGCGAGCTGCCTTCGCTATTGCTAAAGCCATGCCGAAAGCCTTCGTCTGGAACAGTGTTGGAAACCTCTACACCTTTGGGCGCATGGATAGAAGCTAAAGATTTAAAAGTGAGGTTTTTGAAAATATGCATCTCAAAATTATGGAGTTGAAAAAGCAGTGATTAGGGAGAAAAGGCAAACTCCTTTCTTTAAAAAGAAGCTTGAGCCAATAGAAGTTAGAACTCCGAAAAAAATTTCGGAACTGCTTGCAGAAATGGCTAAAACAGGATTTCAAGGCAGAAAATTAGGCGAAGTTGTCGAAGCTTGGGAAGAAATGCTTAAAGACGA
>CAZZMT010000125.1:0-24930 GCA_964655395.1 uncultured Candidatus Bathyarchaeia archaeon
CCTTGTAGAGTTTATTGAACACGCCGCAGACATGTGTGCAGACACAGCTGACTACATAGTGATTCTTGCAAGCAGAGAATAGCCTTTCCCTCGTTTATCAGCCGCTTTTAGATATAGCCTTTCCAAGGGCGAACGATAAGACTAGAACAAGAAATGTTCCGAAGAGCCCCGCAAGCAGAGCCGACATGTAAGGGTGCTCGACTGCTGGAAGCGTATAGTCTGGCATAAAGCCACCCCATAAAGGTTCATTTTCTTCTACGCCGAGCGTTTCAGCCACGGTTTCCAGTCCGTCTGGATATGTTGAGGCGAATGGCAACAGAACCGCAAAGCCCACTAACATTAGGATTAGAGCTTTGACATAACCCTTCAAGCAGCATCCCTCTTGAGGAGGGCTAACCCGTTTAGAACTGCTGGTTGAAGCCTGTAAAGCTGGGTTAGGAATGTTGTTGTTATGGCTGCCTCGGCAAGCCCTATTAAAGTGTGCCAGAAAAGCATGGCTGGGACTGTTATGGCTATCCCGCCGACCTGTGAAAAAACTGGGGAAATGCCTATCTCTAAACCGCATGCCAACGCTCCGAGAACTACGGAAAGCCAAGAGGCAACGAAGACGCCTATGGCGAAGCGTTTGCCTCGAGTGGAGCTGCCTGCAATAAGCTTTACTATGAAGAAGCTTACCCCGCCTATGACGGCCATGTTGAAGATGTTGGCGCCTAGGGCGGATATTCCGCCATCTGCAAAGAACCATGCTTGCATTAACAAGACAATCGTCATGCTTAAAACCGCCGCGTATGGACCTAAAACAACCGAGAGAAACGTGCCGCCAACCAAGTGCCCGCTGGTTCCATAGGTTATTGGAAAGTTGATCATTTGCGCCACAAAAACAAAGGCGCTTGAAACCGCCAGTATAGACGCAAAAGATTTTGGATAAGCGCCTTTTGCTTTTCTCCAACACCAAAATAGGAAGATTAGGGAGACCATGTTCATTAAAATGGAAATTTCGGGGCTTAGGTAGCCGTCCGGTATGTGCATTTCAAAGCCTCAGTAATACTTTTTATAGTAAAAGTATTACCTTTATAAACCTTCCGCACAAACGCCTTACCCTAAACACGTTAAAGTAACGCTTAACTTAAAAGGACTGATGTTCAAATTAACATTTAACGCGCAGCTGTCATTCAACGTTGGGAAAAACATGAGGCTGTTTGGCAGTTCTGGGGTTAGAGGTTTAGTCGGCGTCGAGCTAACTCCAATCTTAGCAGCGAAAGTGGGGATGGCTGTCGGCACCTTTACAAAGGCTGGACGGGTTCTTGTGGCAAGAGACACCAGAACTTCCGGATTAATGCTTGAAAACGCCGTCATTTCGGGGCTGCAAGCATGCGGCGCCAAAGTTTTCCGCCTAGGAGTCGCGCCCACTCCGGTCTTAGCCTACCTAACAAAGGCTCTGGGCGCCGATGCTGGAGTGATGATTACAGCTTCGCACAACCCACCGGAATACAATGGTATAAAGCTTTTTGACGAAGCTGGCATGGCTTACGGTGATGAATATCAAGATGAAATAGAACGATTAGTCGCACGTGGGAACTTTCGTTTAGCAGAATGGCAAAGCATAGGTGAAGCAGTATCAATAGATGAAAAAAGCCGCTACATTCAGATGGTATTGGAAAGCGTTAAGCTCAGCGGAAGATGGCATGTTGTAGTAGACCCTGGATGTGGAGCAACAAGCCAAACAGCACCAACAGTTTTCAAAAATTTAGGATGCAAGGTCACAGCCATAAACGCCCAGCCCGACGGTTTCTTTCCCGGAAGAAGCCCAGAGCCTAACGCTGAGTCTCTTAAATTTTTGGCTGAAACCGTAAAAGCCTTAGGAGCCGACATTGGCGTGGCTTACGATGGTGACGGAGACAGAGCAGCCTTTATAGACGAAAATGGCGCTTTTGTGGATTTTGACAGAGCTTTGGCGGCGTACGCCGCCTACACGGTTAAGAAAAGTCGTGGAAAGGGCGGGGTAGTTGTCACGAACGTTGAGGCTTCTATGTGTGTTGAGCGAATGGTTGAGCTTATGGGTGGAAAAGTTGTCAGAACCAAGGTGGGCGATGTTTACGTGGCTGAAGCTGTCAAAAAGTTTGGCGCCATTTTCGGCGGAGAACCTTGCGGTGCATGGATACATCCACAATGCCACTACTGTCCTGATGGAGTTCTTTCCTCTGCGCTTTTGCTGAAAGCCTTAGAAGACGAGAATAAGAAGCTTTCAGAATTTGTCGCCGACGTTCCAGCCTTCCAAGTTTTGAGGAAAAACATCCACTGCAGAAATGAGATAAAGCATGCTGTTGTTGAAAAGGCGGCGGACCGCCTAAAGGCGAGCTTTCCAAACTGTAAAGAGGTTTCCATGGTTGATGGTGTTCGCATAGCCCTTGAAGATGGATGGTTTTTAGTTAGGGCTTCAGGCACCGAGCCTCTTGTACGTTTAACCGTGGAGGGTGAATCTTTAAAAATTGCGGAAAAGATAATGGAGAAGGCTGCAAGTGTGATTGCGGAAGTTGTGGAGGATTTTGAACAGTGAAGGCTGTTGTTTTGGCTGCGGGCGAGGGGGTTAGGCTTCAACCTTTAACTTTCACGCGTCCAAAACACATGATTAGCGTCGGCGGAAAGCCTATTCTCGAACATTGTCTAGACGCCGTTAAGGCTTGCGGCATAAACCATGCAATAATCGTTGTTCATTACATGGCTGACGTCATCCGCCAGCACTTCGGTTCGGGTGAAAAGTTTGGACTTGAAATAGAGTATGTTGAGCAGCCCAGCGTTCTTGGGACTGGAAACGCTGTAAGTGTTGTTGAACCATTTATAGAGGATGATTTTGTGCTTGTTTATGGCGATTTGCTTTTCACGCCGGAAGCCCTAAAAAAGGTGCTCAATCTACACGGTGCGAAAAAGCCTGCCGCAACATTGGCCGTTGTTCCCGTGGAAAGGCCAGAAGACTACGGCGTATTAGAAATTGAAAGAGATGGCTTGGTGAAGCGCATAATTGAAAAGCCAGCTCGTGAAGAAGCGCCTTCAAACATGGCTAATGCTGGAATATACACGTTTTCCACGGAAATTTTCTCGAAAATTAGAAAGATTAAGGCTTCTTCTAGGGGTGAATGGGAAATCACCGACGCCATCCAATTACTGATTAAGGAGGGCATGTCTGTTTTTGCTGTTGAAATTCCCCGCGCCGACTGGTTTGACATTGGCAGACCATGGGATTTGCTTGAAGCCAACCGTTGGGTGTTAAACCGAATGGAACATAAAATACTGGGATTTGTGGAAACAGGCGCCCACATTACTGGCCCAGTTACTGTGGCGGAAACAGCGCATATTCGCTCTGGAGCATACATCGAAGGTCCAGCGTATATAGGTGAGCACAGCGACATCGGACCGAACTGTTACATACGTCCATGCACGAGCATAGGCAGAAAAGCGCGCATTGGAAACGCGTGTGAAATAAAAAACAGCATAATCATGGACGGAGTGCATATAGGCCACTTATCCTATGTGGGCGACAGCATTGTGGGTGAAAACTGCAATTTGGGCGCTGGAACCATAACCGCCAACTATCGGCTGGACGCTGGAACAGTCAAAATGATGGTTAAGGACAAGCTTGTGGACAGTGGCAGAACAAAGCTTGGAGCGGTTTTAGGCGACAACGTGAAAACGGGTATAAACGCCCTCTTCATGCCCGGCGTGAAAGTTGGAAACAATTGTTGGATAGGCCCAAACGTCGTGGTCTACCGGGACGTGCCGCCGAACACAGCCTTATTCCTCAAACAGAATTTGGAAGAAAGAAGGCTGGGCTAACCGATTATTATTGATGTTCCGCAATATTCGCACTGCACTGAAGTTTGGCCCTTGTAAATTTCTTTGGTGTAGGGCGCCCCACAGTGGGGGCAGCGGACAACCCGTATCGTAGGCGCTTCTTTCGGCGTTACGCCCTTTATTGTTGCTATGTCTCTGTCGGCTTCTCCGCCGACAATGTATTGGAAGAATCTTGTTATTACGTCGGCTTCCCAGTCTTTAACGTCGAAGGGTGTTTCCTCCACTCTGACGCTTGGCTTAAAGCGTATGTAAACCCCTGTCCAAGCAATTAGTCCAACCCTCCCCTTTGAGATTTCTTGCAGAGCGCCTATGGGTTGTTCGATTAGCACTGTGCGTTCCGTCTTCTTTTTTGTGGCTATAAAGAGCTTCTTTTCAAGCACAACCTCCCTTTTTCCTTCGAAAATGAAGCGTTGGTTTGTGAAGTATAATGTGCCCTCACACTTGTCCTTCGTCATAATTTTTCCTTCGATGGCTAGAACTGGGCTTTCCTCGGGTTTAAGCGGGAAAGACGCGAAAGAGAAAAGCTCCATGGTTTTCTCTGCAATTTTTAGGTCTCTGTCTATGGCGTTTATGCTTCCAAGAAACTCGCCTAAAGAGGCGTTTACCCTAGCGGTTTCAGCTGCCACACGCGCCCTTAGGGTTGAGGCTTCCACCGAGAGGCGGCTTGCCAAGCCCCAGCAAAAAGCCGTGTTTCCGCGACTTATCTCAGCCCTCAGCCGGTTGGCATCCGATTGTAGTATGCGAATTTGAGCGGTTAACGGTTGAACATTGTTATAGAACGCCTGTTTAATTGTTGGGGAGGCTTCCATCCACTTTTTAGTCAAAAGCTCGATGCTTTTTTCAAGATGCCCCATGGCGGCGTAACCGCGCACCCTAACAGTTGTAAGTCTGCTGGGCAGAGAAGCCATAGCACTGTCGATGTAGGCCAACTTGCCTTCCACGTCGCTTATAGCTGCAGAAGCACCTGACAAGTCTGATTCAATTGACCGCAGCCTTGCGTGAAGGGCTTCCCGCTCCCTGTCAACACCCGCCATTATCTCGCCACAAAGCTAATTTTCGCTTAATCATAACTAATAACCCTTGTGTAGTTTAAATCCTAAAATACGGGTGTCACATACTCTAAGCTCAGAGGAGGACAAGCTTTGTCAGCAGCTCAGAGAAGATTTTACACCGAAATTTCAGCCCTCGTAGACAAAAACGTTATTGTGATAACTACAGCCGGCAAAACATATAATGGAACTTTGATAGGCATAAACCCGGACAACTTAAGCCTTTGCTTAGCTGAAGCCAAAGACGAGGAGGGTAAAAAACTTCACAGAGTGTTTTTGAACGGGTCGGTTGTCGCCCAAATACTTAGTGTAGAGAAACCTTTTGACTTGAGGGCTCTGGCTGAACGTCTTGAAAGGGTTTTCCCAACCATGGTTAAACTTTACGAGGATAAAGGGTTCATATGGGTTATGGACAAAATCAAAGTAACCGAGAAAGGTGTGGTGGAGGGTTCCGGTCCGGCTGCGGAAAGAGTGCAGAAAGTCTATGAACAGTTTGTCAGCGAAACCAAAGGCTAGACAAACCAGCGGAAATCTTCCTTTTTCTTTTCCTCTTCCTTAACTGTTCTAACCCAGCCAAAAGACTCTAGGATTTTGGCGGTTTTTTCAGCTGCCAAATCAAGCCTCGACAAGTCAACATTCAACCCCAAATACTTGTTGAGAGCTGAAAGCGCATAGCGTGCAGCGTTCGCGTCTGGATAAGTGCCCAAAGTTTCAACCAGAAGCGAAAAACCCTTAAAGCCCCTTAAGGCGCCAAGCCCTATCAAAATGCCAGCCACTCCAAAAATGTTCCCAACCATTATTTTTGCGCCTAAGTTTAGCGCTTCCTTCAAAGTTTCCACGTCTGAAGCCGCACAGTAGACTTCCGGAACCGCTCTTACCTCTTCCTGTTTGAAGCCTCCCACCGTTATGAGGAATCGACACCCCAATTCTTCGGCGATGTCTAACACGCGGCCGCAAAGCTCGTATTGTCCAAAAGTTGTTAAAGCTTGGGTGTTGCCATACCATATGATCAAGTCGCGTCCGCCGCCTCCACTCTTGTAATAGTACAGTTCATTTATGGGCGAGCGAGGTTCTCCGGTTTCAGTTGTTACAGCCAAGTCTTGGAAGGAGGCAGATAAAATTCTTGCAAAACGTTTGGCTTTCAACTCGTGGATTAAATGCAGAGCTACGATGTTGGCTACGAAGCCTATTCCGGGAAGCCCTTCGATAAGCACTGGATTGTTGAGTTTAGGCTTTTCCTCTATCTGGATTGATAGGGGCATACTGTTTCCTCTGGTGTTTAGTAGAGCTTCACATTTTATAAACTTGTTTAACCGATTTTGTCTAGACCAAGTAATGAGCTTCGAAGTAAAGGAAAGGGACTTGCTGGCGAGAATTGGGAAACTGCGAACCAAAAGTGGTGTAGTTGAGACCCCGCTTCTTTTCCCAGTCATAAATCCAGCAGTGCAGCCGATCCCTCCAAAAAGAATTCGTGAAGAATTTGGTTTTGAAGCGCTAATAACGAATGCCTACATTTTAAAGAAACGTTTCAAAAACACGCCGGTGGAAATAGGCTTGCATAATTTTCTGGACTTTAACGGTGTTATAATGACTGATTCAGGAGCCTACCAAATACTTGTCTATGGAGACGTGGAAACGACACCAGAGGAAATTGTGGCTTACCAGGAACAGATAGGAACAGATATAGCCACCATACTGGACTGGCCGACAGGCTGGAAAGCCACGAGAAAACATGCAGAACAAACTGTCGAAGAAACATTGAAAAGAGCACGTGCGCTATTCCAGACAAAAACTAGGGATGATATTCTCTGGGTTGGCCCTGTCCAAGGTGGGCGTTACCTAGACCTTGTGGCGAAGTCAGCCCATGAAATAAGTGCCCTTCCATTTCACATTCACGCGCTTGGAAGCCCCACTGAGGTCATGGAAAATTACCGTTTCGACGTTTTAGTGGACATGATTTTAACCGCCAAAATGAACCTGCCCATAGAGAGGCCTCTCCACCTTTTTGGAGCCGGCCACCCTTTCATGTTTGCTTTGGCGGTTGCTCTGGGATGCGACATGTTTGATTCCGCAGCCTACGCCATTTACGCTAAAGAGGGCCGTTACATGACAGAGTCTGGAACGGCTAGGCTTGAAGAACTTGAGTATTTTCCATGTTCGTGTCCGAAGTGTTCGAGTAAAACGCCGAGAGACGTCATGGAAATGCCGCCAAATGAGAGACACGTTTTCCTTGCCGAGCACAACCTTTATGCGTGTCTTTCTGAGATCAGGAGGATAAAGCAGGCTATAAGGGAAGGGCGCCTCTGGGAGCATCTGGAGCTTAGAATGCATGGGCATCCGACGCTTCTACAAGCCTTGAAAAAATTGAAGAAGTATGAAGATTTTATTGAGAAACACAGCCCAATAGCCAAGCCCAGCGGGGTGTTCTTTTTCAGCCATGTTGGCTTATCTCGCCCAGAGGTCGTGCGCCACAGAGTTAGGCTTTCCGAGAGGTTCACGCCTCCGGCGGGAGTTGAAATCCTCGTTTTGATGCCTCAGACGAAGACTAAGCCTTTCCATAGGTCTGGGCCTTACAAGAAGCTGGTTAAAACGCTTCGCAACATTTTAAGTGTAGAAGAATTAGCCAAAGTTCATGTTTGCTTTTACGAAGCTCCCTTTGGCATTGTCCCCATAGAACTGGACGAGGTTTACCCGCTCTCCCAACATGAAACAGCTCTGCCACCAGACATGGAAACGGCGGAGTATGTGGCTGTTCAAGCAGCAAACTACATAAGCCGAACAAACTACAAAGCGGTAGTGTTTCTTAACAACCATGAAACTTGGGGAGGAAAAGTTTTAGAAGCTTGTAGGAAAGTCTGCCAGGAAAAGGGAATAGCCTTCAAAAGTTTTGATATTGGACAAGACTGGATCAAGCTTCTCGCCGATTTTCTAAAGGGAAGTGAAAAACCTTGATTAGGGCGGACCTCCACATTCACACAATTTTCTCGCCGGATTCCTCTATTCCGCCGAAAACATTGGTTGAAACTCTTCTGGCCCATCCGTCCATAAAGGCAGTGGCAATAACAGACCACAACACTGTTAGAGGTTATTTTAAGGTGCGGGAGTTGGCTGCCGCCTATCCAGACTTGTTAATAATCCCCGGTGTCGAAGTGAGCACTGTGGAGGGCGACGTGATCCTTTTGGGCGTTGCGGAAGTGCCGCCTCAACCTTGGACCGTGGAAAATGTGATTGATTTTGCCCATAGTAGAGGAGGCTTAGTGGTTGCAGCCCACCCTTACAGAGCGTATGGCTTAGGCGATTCTGCAAAGAAATACTCTATAGACGCTGTTGAAGTTTTGAATGGCGGTTGCCCTCGTCAGCTTAACATGTTGGCGGAGGAGCTTGCCAAAGCGATGGGTCTGCCCGGTGTTGGTGGAAGCGACGCCCACAGGGTGGACGAACTTTGGACAGTTTACACTGAAATTCAAGCTTCCACAGATTTGGACGATGTTTTAAGGGCTATTAAACGGGGACTTGTTAGGGCGTCTCACAGTGAAAAGTCAATACGTTTTTAAAATAGCAGTGCAAATGTTTACTGCGTTAAATGGTTGAAGCAGAGATGAGCCCTCTACAAGTAAAATTTCTGGGCGCAACCCACGAGGTTGGCAGAGCGGCAATCGCCGTTAAAACCCCAAAGACACAGGTTTTGTTAGACTACGGTGTAATGTTGAACCATGAACCCGGCTTCCCAATGCACGTTCCGCCCAAAGAAGTGGACGCCATAATTTTGGGGCACAGCCATCTTGATCATTCCGGCGCAATCCCCATATTCTTCATTCACGGGAAAAAACCCGTCTACACAAACAAGCTCACCGCTGAGCTAAGCCAACTCTTGATTGCAGACTTTATCCACCTTTCAAGCTACTATCTTCCATACGAGTATCTGGAACTTCGAGCCATGATGAGGAATATTAGGCATCTAGACTTCGGTGTTAAAGAAACCATAAGCGACTTAACCTTCGAGTTCCGCAATGCCGGACACATTCCGGGAAGCGTTCAAGTGCTCATAGAGGCGGAGGGCAGAAGACTTCTCTACACCGGCGATTTCAACCTCATAGACACAAGGCTTCTAGAAGGCGCAAAAATGGACTACGGCGACCTAGACGCCGTCATAATCGAGAGCACATACGCCAACGAGGACCACCCAGACCGGTTAGAGCTTGAGAAAAACTTCGTTGAAGAGGTGACTGAAGTGGTGGAAAGGGGTGGAACAGTTCTTGTGCCAGCCTTCAGCATTGGAAGAGCCCAAGAAATCGCATGTATCCTCGCCGCCCACCACTTCGAACATGTGGTTTACCTTGACGGAATGGCTCGGGAAGCCAGCCGGCTAATGATGAACCACGCGCGGTACTTGAGAGATCCCAAACTGTTTATGGACGCGATACATTCTGTCAATTGGGTTGAGGGTTGGAGGGACCGCAGAAAGGCGACGAAAACGCCTTGCGTGATAATATCGCCGGCTGGCATGCTTAAGGGCGGTCCAGCTGCTTTTTACGTTTCCAAGATTGGTAAGAAACCTCAAAACGCCATTTTCTTGGTGAGCTACCAGATTCCGGGAACACCGGGACGGGAGCTTCTGGAAAAGGGCGTCTGCGTTATTGACGGTAAACTCAGAAAGGTCAAGGCAACAGTTAGACACTTCGATTTTTCATCTCATTGCGGTGCAAAAGAGCTCAGAGAAGCCATTCGCAGAATAAACGGCAAAGCAAAAATCTTCGTGATCCACGGCGCCGAGGGAAACTGCGAACTTTTGGCAAGGTGGGCGGAGAAAGAAATGGGGATGGAAGCTGTAGCGCCGAAACCCGGAGACACCTTTGAGGTTTAATGCAACAATGAAAATTGGAATTCTTCAAATTGGAAAAACTTCCACAGATGTCTTGGATAGGCTTAGAGAAAACTTGAAAATGTCTTTCCCAGAAGCCCAGTGCCAGCTTGTTTCCGACGTTTTAGCTCTGCCCGCTCAAGCCTTCGACAGTATGAGAAGACAATACCGTTCAGACATGATCCTAGCCTTGGTTAAAGACTACGCTTACAAAACAAAGGTTTTCAGCCATGTTTTGGGCGTTGTGGACGTGGACATATATGTGCCAGGGTTAAACTTTGTCTTTGGAGAGGCTGAATGCCCCGGAAAGGCCGCCATTATATCTTTATGGAGACTTAGACCGGAATTTTATGGTAAGCCTCCAAACTTTGAGGTTTTTGTTGAAAGAGCCACTAAAGAGGCTGTTCATGAACTCGGCCACACTTTGGGTTTGGGACACTGCGCCAACCCGTTCTGCGTCATGTATTTTTCCAACTCCATATTCGAAACGGATAGAAAGAAAAGTTTATTCTGCAACAGATGCCATTCGAAGATTCAGATGAGCCTCGTTTAGGCTTGGTGGGACTGTTGGACGAGAATTTTAGGGCTGAACTTGTTCATTTAGTGCCAATAACTATAAGTTTGCTTTTCGGCGTCAGCTACGCCTACCTTCTTAAGGCTTCAGAAATGCAACTTTTTGAGATAACGCCCTTTTCAGAAGAAAGCCCAACAGGGTCCGTTGGCAACGCATTATATTTTGTGCTTTTAGTCTGTTGCGGCGCTTTGACTCTCTTTTTCCTTCTAAAAAGGGGCAATTTTAGGCTTATCGCCCTTATTACGGGTTTTGCTTTGGCTTCAGCTGTTTTCCTCCTTTCAATGGTGTATTTTTATGCATTTTCCAGAGTTTTCATCCCCTTACCAACAGAGGCTTTGGTGGTTCTTTCTGTTGCAATAACGGTTTTTGCCGGCTATGTGCTTTGGGGAAGAAGGAGCAGACTTGGCGACTTCGTAGTTTTGCTGTTGGGTGGGGCTTTGGGTGCATTACTCGGGGCATGTATCCAAACCTTAAGCACGGTGCTTATTTTATGTTTTTTGGCTGTTTACGACGCCTTCGCCGTTTACCGCGGACCTGTTGGGAAAATAGCCCACGCTGGACTTGAGAAGCTTAAGGGGTTAAGCTTCTCTTTTAAAGATATTCAAATGGGCTTAGGCGATTTAACCTTCTACTCCATGCTTGTGGGGCACATGCTACTTTATTTTGGCTTTTTTCCATGTTTAGCCTCTATGATGGGCGTTTTTATTGGATGTTTTTTGGCTTTCAAGATGCTTGAACGTGAGGGAATTTTTCCTGGACTCCCAATCCCAATTTTTCTCGGTTTAGCTTTGGGCTTCCTCGCAGCGTTTGCGGTTTAAACACCAGCCAAGACAAGCCTTGTGGCGTTTACGTCTACCTCCATGATTTTGCAGTTTTTGAACTCCTTTAATTGGCCGGCTACATCTTTGAGTATTACTTTGTTGCCATCAACCTTCGCATAAACAACGTCGTTCCAAACTTCTTTTCCGTTTAAGATTACCTTAAACTCGCACATGCACCTCACCAACCAGAGGTTTAGAGAAAGTTGTTGGCTGTTATAATCTTTCTGGGTGCCCTAACTTTTTGATAGTTTTGATATTGATTCTAAATTCATAACCCTACCCCATTATTTTTAGGTTACAGAGACAAGTGCTGGTGCGCAGAAGTTGTCCCTTTGGCATGAAATTGAGGACCTTCAAAAGAACAAGGCTGAATTAGAGTTTCAGCTTCGCTCTTTGGAGGAGAAAGAGAAAAGCCTTGAAGAGAAGGCTCGACTGCTGGAAGAGAAGCTTGCCATCAAGGAACTTGAACAAAAGCTTAGGTTAAAGACTGAAAGCATAGAAAAGCTTGAAGCCCGCATAAACGATTTGGAGCAAAGGCTAAGAGCTTCCGGAGAATTTGTGGCAATTCCAGAACTGGAGAAACAAACAAGCAACCCTCACGGTGAAAACAATTATCACTTGAGGAAGCTTTTCGGCGAATAGCTAAAACCTTCTTTATATGTTGAATGTTGGAACCATTTTGACCTTTGGGTAGTTGACCTTATACTTTTATGGATGGAACAGTTAATAATTCATGCAGTTGAATACGTATTTCTAGAAGAACACGCAAGATGAATAAGATGGAGAGAAAAGCGGAGCCCAGCGGAACAGTTTCAGTGGACATTTTCAGCTTGCTCGTTGAAACAAGCGAGAAAGAGAAGCGTAAACGTCGAGAAGAGCTTCTAGCCCCCTTGGGCGTTAAAGAATTCTTTGTTGATGGAAAGATAGCCATTGACAAGCGTATATGCAAGGGAGTGGAGTGCAAACTTTGCATCAAGGTTTGTCCCACAAACGCCTTGTACTGGAAGGGCAGCGGAGAAGTTGGCATAACAGAGGAATTGTGCATTTACTGTGGAGCATGCGTGTTAAACTGCATGGTGGACAACTGCATCAAAATCGAGAGAAGACGAGAAAATGGAGTTGTTGAAAGGTTTAGTACTCCCCGAGCCTTCGCAATGCTTGAAAATGGCATAGACACGAAAAAACGATTTGAAAGAGTTAAAGCCATTTTCCCATCCACCACAGATTACTTAAAACGGTACAAGCCCACGTTAACATAAAGAGCCTTCAGTTAACAAGATTTTGAGAGTTTATTTGTCCTATCAAAATGGGTATGTCAGTGATGGACGTCACCAAAAAGTCTGCCCCTGCATCTGTAAGCTCCTTCAGCGTAGAAACGCCAGTAAGTATGCCCACCGCTATTGCACCCAACTCTTTTGCGCATTTCACGTCGGCTTGGCTGTCACCCACAACCAAAACATCTTTGGAGTTTACCCCTAGGGCTTTTAAGGCTGCTTGCAGATGCTCCGCGTGGGGTTTCACATGCTTGACATTATCTCGCGAAATTACAGCGTTAAAAAAATCTTTTATCCCGAACCTTTCAAGCACGTATTCCGTTGACTTTTGACCGTTAACAGTGCATAAGCCAATCTTTAAACCCATCTGCTTTAAAATTTCCAGAACAGCCTTTACGCCGGGTTGAAGGCTTGTTGTTTTTGCCGCTTCAAGCTCGTATTTTTCAGCTATGGCTAGGGCTTTTTCCCGAACAGCCTCTATAGTGGCTGCAGTTTTTCCAATGTTTTTCATAAAGATTTCGGTCTTCTTTAACATTTCAAAAACGCTCTCGTTAATGGATAGAACTGAAGCTGGTACTCCTTGACTTATTAGAAAGCTTCTGGTTTCCGCCCTAACAGCTCTAAAGTCTATGTTGAATTTTACTATGGTTCCATCCAAGTCGAAGACTACAGCCTTAATCATTGTGATCCATCATTTCGCCTTGAATCTGTAGGCTAATGTTTCGTTAAAAATAAACTTTACCGCACCCTATTTCTTTAATGGCTTTCAGCTAAGGGTGGCTGAGAATGGACGTGTTTGAAGCCGTTAAGATAAGACGTTCAATTCGCGCCTACAAGTCGACACCAGTGTCGAAAGAAAAACTTGAAAAGATTCTGGAGGCGGCTAGGCTTGCCCCTTCCGCCAACAACATCCAGCCGTGGCACTTCATAGTCGTAACAGATCCGGAGAAACGGGCAAAGCTGGCGAAGGCTCCCTTTGCAGGCTTTCTTAAAGAGGCGCCCGTTGTCGTCGTCGGCTGCGGTGACCAGAAGGCTTCTCCAAAATGGTTTATGGTGGACGTGGCTATAGCCATGCAGAACATGGTTTTAACAGCCACAAGCGAAGGTTTAGGCACATGCTGGGTTGGAAGCTTCAACGAAGACCAAGTGCGAGAAATGTTAAAAATCCCAGAGAACTACCGCGTCGTGGCTCTTTTGGCTCTTGGCTATCCACGGGAGAAAATAGACCTTCAAGGCAAAATACTTCACTTAGTGAGGCGGCGGAAAAAGATGGAGAGGATAGTCAGCTTTGAAGAGTTTGGACGCCCAATGCAAGGGCATATGAAAAGTTAAACTGAATAACCATGTTTAAGTATACTTTATTCTGATAAGCCATGAGCCTTGAAGAATACGTTAAAGAAAAGCTTTGGCCGGTCCTTGTGGAGACCGTTCACGCCATGGTTATGTATCCCCATCACAAGGCTTATGTGCGAGACGTGGTGCTTCACGAGAAGCCGGACATAACACCGCAGGAACTGGCATCCAGACTTGGCATCCCTCTGGGCGAAGCTTTAGTTATCCTCTACGAGTTGAAAAACGAGGCGAAACCTAAGGCTTAGTGACCATCCGCACGGTTGCCAAAACGAGAATAACGCCAAGCAATACTTTGAGAATGTCTTTCCCTATGACCCCAGCGTAAGAAGCGCCAACAAAAGCCCCTAACATTGAACCGGCGCTCATAGTTATCGCAATAAACCATGCGTTTCTGTTCATATGCCTCATACTATGATGTTTTAGAAAGCCAGAAGCCACCGTTGGAATAGAGACCAAGAGACTCGCTGTTCCAGCGGCCACAATGTCAAGGTTAAAAATGTAGATTAATGCCGGAATGCGAAATTCGCCTCCTGCAACTCCGAGAGTTCCGGAAATGATGCCTATTGCCGAGCCTATTAGGGCGGCTAGTAAGGCTTCTTCCAAAAAACTCCACGTGAAGGTAAACGCCACTTGAAATTCAATAAAAGGTTCAAGCCCAATCTTTAAACCTACAATAACTAGGAATGCGGCTAAAAGCTTTTTCAAGGGTTTCTCTGGTATCCTATCCGTCAAAAGGGCCCCTACATAGGCGCCGATAATCGATGTTGCCGACATGACTAAGGCAATGTTGACGCTGTGACCGTTCAACAAGCCAAGCTGGAAACGCCTTATAAAAGAGGCAACCACTGTTAACAAGCCTACGAGAAGGTTTACGGCTATAGCCGTTATAACCGGAAGCCCAATAACGTGAAGTAAAACAGGTATTCTGAATTCGCCTCCACCGACGCCTATTAGTCCAGCGGCAACTCCGAGGAGTAAACCGAAAAGGAAAGCGGCTGAAGTTCTGCCTATTGTTATGGACTGGTTTGCCTCTATGATTTTTGCCTCCCGATGTGTCCATGTATTCATATCGAGTATTCTTATAAATATAACGCAACAAATAGTTAAACTGGAATGTCAACAAAACCGAAACTTTCATGCAAAATATGGCTTGAATATGAAGGGAAACCGCTTATAGGCAAGGGTGGAGCCCAGATCCTAGAACAAATCGAGAAAGAACACTCCATTTCCAAAGCCGCTAAAAAACTTGGCATGTCATACCGCTACGTATGGAACTACATAAAGAAAATCGAAAAGGCACTGGGCAACCCCGTGGTGCAAACTTACCGCGGCGGAAGGGCAGGCGGCGGAGGCGCAAGACTCACAAAGCTTGGAAAAGAACTACTTAAAGAGTACAGGCGTGCAGAAAGCCTTCTGAATAAAGTTTTGGCTCAATGAACATTGCCTAAAAATGTTCTGACGTTTAAGCTTAAATAATGGTAACATAAACTGTGCTAGTTTAATGGTGTAGATGGAATGTATAGGAAAATCTTTAGCAAACTTGTAATTTCAACCATAGCGATTTTGCTAGTTTTGACACATTTAACCACTATTACATTAGCCTTTAACAACCTATCTCCAAGCAGAGATGAAGGCGTTAATTTTACTGGCAATCTTGAACCACAAAAAGAATCAACATTGCCAATCCAACATAGCTTTTTGCACGATAACCTTAATGCTTGGTTTGATATTTCCGCCGAGTACAACAATTATATCGTTGCAGATGAAGACTCGGTGCAACTGATAGTTGGAGTAGATTACTCGATTCCTTGGGCTTACAACAGCATTGCTGAGGAATTTATAAGGAACCGGGGCAAAATCGTAAACACCGTGTCAATAGAAGGCAAGGTTATAGCTGTTGTTGTCAATTTACCGCTGGAAAAAGTTTCCACGTTTAAGAGATATATGAGCAATAATCCTCTAGTGCGGTATGTAGAACCAAACATAAAACGTCAAGCCCTATTTGAACCAAACGACCCTTACTGGCTCATCCAGTGGGGTCCAAAGAAAATAGGGGTAAACTGGGCGTGGAACGTAACACTAGGCTCATCCAACATCGTTGTGGCGGTTGTGGATAGTGGTATTGACTACACACATCCAGACTTGGCTGAAAACTACATCAGTGGAGGATATGACTGGGTGAATAATGATACCGATCCAAAAGATGATTTCGGCCACGGGACTCACTGTGCTGGCATAATTGCCGCTGCCATAAACAATGGCGTGGGAATAGCAGGCTTAGCTAATGTTAAGATTATGGCTGAAAAAGTTTTAGACAACAGTGGCTGGGGGCGAGACGACTGGGTTGCCAATGGTATAATTCATGCTACTGACTCTGGAGCTAAAATAATTAGTATGAGCTTGGGGGGCCCCGGTTACAGTAAGTTATTGCATGAAGCTGTTAAGTACGCATATGACAATGGCGTTTTATTGGTTGCCGCCGCCGGAAATGACAACATTAATCTTAAATCATATCCAGCGGCCTATGAAGAAGTCATAGCAGTAGCGGCTACCGATCAAAATGACGAAAAGGCTTACTTTTCTAATTGGGGAAACTGGATTGAACTGGCAGCGCCCGGAGTAGACATATACTCAACCATGCCAACATATAATGTGACCCTGAACGACTATGGTTACTCGATGAATTACAGCCATATGAGTGGTACTTCTATGGCTTGCCCCCACGTCGCTGGCGTTGCAGCCCTTGTCTGGAGCATGCACCCCGAAGCCATAAACAACTGGATTAGAGTTCGGCTAAGGTGTACGGCCAAAGATTTAGGGGATCCTGATTTTGATGAATATTATGGTTATGGAAGGATTGATGCGAAAAGGGCTGTAGAGCAAGAGCTGCTTGATCACGATTTACTAATTTTTGACATAAACAGACCACAACATGTCAAGCTTGGAGAACCAACAACCTTCAATGCAACTTTGTTAAATTTTGGAGCGAATGATGAATCTAACATAGAGGTAAGGTTGCTAGTAAACGATACCCAAATTGATTCAAAGGTTATAAGTTTTCTACAAAGGTACAAGTTGACTACCGTGAACTTAATTTGGACGCCATTTGAAACCAGAGTGTACAATGTTACATACTACATAGTACCAGTTCCAAACGAGACGGCGATAGAAAATAACAAGATAACTGAACTGATTCATGTCATATCTCCACCATCCGAGACGAAATGGATGCTTTTGGAAGAAGATGCCGATGAAGGTCGCGGATGTAACCTTAAATCAATTTATGGCCAACTGTCTTCCACCATCATATACTTTAAAGTAGAATACTATAGGAAATGGGCAACCATCGAAGAAATAGACACGGGGATCCTTATAGACGCGGATCAAAACCCCGCCACCGGTTTGCCTGACAGAACCTATCCATATCAAGACACAAGCATAGGTGCAGACTACTTGATTGTTGTTGGCTGGGAAGCAACTGAAATGTTGAGGTGGGATCCAAACCTTGGATTTTGGGACTTCTTCAACCCCATTCCTTTGGCTTACCTTGATGCTCCAGAAAATTCAAATTGGTTCATAGTGGGCATATTTTCAGCAGACATAGAGACAGGTGGCATAGTTGACTGTGCTGTTGCTGACACCATGTCGGATTGGGATTGGATGCCTAACCATGGACACTTTACATGGCGTGTAGTCCAACATATCACCATTTCTGTAAATCCATCAAGCGGCTCACCGGAAACAAGAGTGAAAATCAGTGGAAGTGAGGCCACAGTTAATGGTACAGTTTCAATTTATTGGGATGACATGTTCATGGGAAATGTTACCGCAAACGAAGTTGGCAACTTCGAATACGAGTTGACGGTTCCAATAAACGCCTCTGTGGGAGTTCATAACATAACAGCTGTTGACACAACCACCGGAAAAACAGCTTCTGCGCCATTTAAAGTAATACTAATAACATTAAATCCAGCCATCGGCTTTGTTGGAGCTAAGGTTGTACTCAATGGTTTTGGTTTCACACCTAAAACAGAGGCAAGAATAACCTTCAATGACATGTTTATTGGATACGCTCTAGTCAGCGACTCCGGAAACTTCACTTTCACGTTTAACGTGCCTATATCCACTAAGGGAACTCAACTTATCAAAGCATACGACATTGGAGGCTACGCCAGCACAGCGTTCACAGTTATAGATGTAACACAGTTAGATGTTCAAGTGGACGCTGGTGCAATACGCTTCGGAGGAGAGCTTGCTGAATTCTACATACAAACCGTCCTCAAGGGACAAGCAGTAAACGCCACTCGTATAAGTGCAAAGTTGTATGGTCCCAAAGGGGAAATAGCCCACTATCAATACCCAACAAACATAACGGCAGTCGCAACAGGGTTCTATAAGATAGTTTACACAATTCCAGTTTTTGCTGACACTGGAACATATTCTCTTGTAGTGAACGCAGACTACAACAATGACACTGTTCAAGCAGCTGGAACATCCTTCAAAAGCTTCACAATAAGTAGCACACTAACCGCATTAAATGCTCAAATAGAAAAAATCGAAAATGGAACAGCCACAATAATAACCAGTCTTGGTTTGTTAAGGCTTAACTTAACAGCTCTAAACGCAACCTTAGACAGAATCTTCGTCAAAATTGTTGCCATAAACGGAACAACAGCAAAAGTGGAGACAATATTAGGCTTCGTGAACGGAACGGTCACAGAGATAAGGGGTAACATGGCAACTATTATTGTTCCTGGACTTGGACAAATTCAGACCGATGTCTCGGGATTAATAAGAACTCAAGAAGCTTGGACTATGCTACAATCCTTGATTATAGTGTTTTCGCTTGTCGCCGCCACCGGTGCTATTTCATCCCTTGCCATGCTATTGAAGCTTAGAAAACCAAAGGGTTAACTTTCCCATTTTTCTATTCTACGACATATCTGTAGGCTATGTGTTCGCCTGCTGTTGGGCTTTTTCGGGTTATGCGTATTATGTCTCCGGGTTTAGCGCCTATGGCTTTGGCTGCTGGGTCTGAGGCTTTTATTTGTGGCAGCTGGTACGGTTTTACTCTGTATTGGGCTAGGACTTTTTCGCGTTCTTCAGGCGTTAATATTTCATGTTTTGGTACAAGCACATGCTCGAAAATGTCGAAGACTGGGAAGGTTTTCGGCAGAAGTTCTATGCGTTTCTTCTTTGCTGTTTGTTTTGCAGCGTTGGTGTAGCGTCCGCTTGCTACGAGTATTCCCTGTTCTATTTCGGCTTCCTTCATGGCTTTTGCCATACGGTTTATAGTTTGTATGCCGACAGTTTCGTCTGGAACACACCAAACTAGGATTTTCCTTTTCCCCTCTTTTGGCGATTCAACAATGTAGCTTGCCACGTTTTTGGCTTTCTCCTTTTTGACAACTTTGTAGCCCCTAAGCTTGATTAGAATTTTCGCTTTACGCTCCTCGATGGTTTCCTCTTCCTCGCTCAAACTTTAAACCTCTCTCCTAAACCAGCGCATTCGAACTCTTAACAATGGTGCAAGCCTTAAACTTTACGCTTGCCAAAACTTAAAATCCAGAACTAAAACTATCCTAACCGCTATACCAATGGTTAAACTGGAAAACTCGCTTTGAAGCACATCAGCCTACTGACACCTTCTCTTTTTCCTTTTTTAAACGCGGAGAATGACGTTTCCAACATACTTTCTTAGTGTTTCGGCGAACTCGGCGATTTTGTCCGGCGGGTACGGTTTTAGGTTTTTGTATTCTTCGCTTAGTGTGTCGCCTGGAATAAACTGTTGGAGGGCGTAGTTTTCAGCGCCTTTAGCTATTTCGCCCACGCGGTTTATGTCCGCCTCCTCGACGATTTTTGGCACTACGGTGGTTCTGAACTCGTATTCCACTTTTCCGTTCTTCAGCATTTCAATGGTTTTTAGGAGCGCTTCTGCTTCCCTAGCCCCTAAAAGGTTGTATTTTTCCGGCGAAGTTTTGAGGTCTAAAGCAACATAGTCCACGTGTGGGAGGCATTCTTCCAGAACAAGCGGGTTTAAGCCGTTTGTGTCGAGTTTTACGGCGAAACCGCGTTCCTTAAGCTTTTTCAAGAAGCGGGGCAGTTCCTTGTGGATGGTTGGTTCTCCGCCTGTTATGACCACGGCGTCCACGTATTTTTTGCGTTCCTCAAGTATCTGGAGGGTTGTTTCCTCATTTAGGAAGGGAGGTTTAGGGTCAACTACTATGCGCCAGTTGTAGCAGTATGGACAGCGGAGGTTGCAGCCCGGCGTGAACAGTACGGCTGCCACCCGGTTTGGGTAGTCTATTAGGCTTGTTTTTTGCAAGCCGCTGAACTTCATTTTGGCGGTCACCGGGCTGCCACGGCTTGAGGCGTTATAACAGCCTTTTCGAAGGTTCTTCGTATCGCGTATTCAGCTTGTTTCCCGTCGTTCCACTGGTCTACTGGGCGGAGGTAGCCCACCACCCGCGAGTAAACTTCGCATCTTGCTCCGCAGCGTGGGCACTGTTTATGTTCGCCGCTCAAGTAGCCATGAGTTGGGCATACGCTGAAGGTTGGCGTCAAAGTCAGGTATGGTATGCGGAAGTTCCATGTTACTTTGCGAACAAGTTCCGCTGCAGACTTCCATGAGTAGAGGCGTTCGCCGAGATAGATGTGGAAGACTGTTCCGCCAGTGTAGAGGGGTTGAAGCTTGTCTTGGTGTTCCAAAGCTTCGAAAAGGTCTGCCTCGTAGTCTACGGGTAGTTGCGAAGAGTTTGTGTAGAAGGGCTCGGCGCCCTTAGCCAAATACTTCTCGTTAGCAACTATAATGTCTGGGTACTTGCGTTTGTCTATGCGGGCAAGGCGGTAGCTGGCGCCTTCGGCTGGTGTAGCCTCCAAATTGTAGATGTTGCCTGTTTCCTCTTGAAAGTCTGCGAGTTTCTCCCTCATAAAGTTTAACACTTTAACTGCGAATTCGAGGCCTTCCGGCGAGGCTATGCTGTATCCGAAAAGGTTTTGGATGGCCTCGTTCATGCCTACTAGGCCTATGGTTGAGAAGTGGTTTTTCCAGTATTTTCCAAAAGTCTCTTTTACGCCGCGGAGATACCGCTTCGAGTATGGGTATAAGCCTTTCTCGGTGAACTGTTCCAAGACTTTGCGTTTTATTTCCAAACTGTCTTTGGCTAATTCCATGAGTGTTTCTAGGCGTTCGAAAAATTCGTCTTCGTCTTTGGATAAATAGCCAATTCTTGGAAGGTTTATGGTTACTACGCCTATGCTGCCCGTCAGCGGGTTGGCTCCGAAAAAGCCTCCTCCACGTTTGCGGAGTTCCCGGTTATCTATTCTTAGGCGGCAGCACATGCTGCGGACGTCTTCGGGTTTCATGTCGCTGTTCACGAAGTTTGAAAAGTAGGGCGCCCCGTATTTGGCGGCTACATCGAAGATTTCTTGGGATACTGGTGAGTCCCAGTCAAAGTCTTTTGTTATGCAGTACGTGGGTATGGGGAACGTGAAAACCCTTCCCTTGGCGTCGCCTTGGCTCAAAACCTTCGCGAAAGCAAGGTTGAACATTTCCATCTCTTTTTCCATTTCACCGTAGGTAGCATCCATCACCTTTCCGCCTATTATTACGGGCTCGTCCTTCATGAAATCTGGAACTTTCAAGTCTAAGGTTACATTCGTGAAGGGTGTTTGGAAGCCCACCCGTGTTGGCACATTCATGTTGAAGAAGAACTCTTGAAGGGATTGCTCCACCTCTTTTTGGCTTAAACCATCATAGCGTATAAACGGCGCAAGATAAGTGTCAAAGTTTGAGAAGGCTTGGGCGCCCGCAGCCTCGCCCTGCAGCGTATAGAAGAAGTTTACGACTTGGCCTAGGGCTGTTCTGAAATGTTTGGCTGGTGTGCTTTCAATTTTGCCGGGCACTCCGCCGAAACCCGTCAGTAGCAGGTCTTTTATGTCCCAGCCTACGCAGTATGGCCCAAGCACGCCTAGGTCGTGGATGTGGAAATCGCCGGAGAAGTGGGCTTCGGCTATGTTGGGTGGGTAGATGCGGCTTATCCAGTATTTGGCTATAACAGTCGAGGATAGGTAATTGTTTAAGCCTTGCAGTGAATAGCTCATGTTGGAGTTTTCTTTAACCCGCCAGTCCTCCATATCCAAATACTGGTCTACTAGGTCGGCTTGGCTTAGGAGGGCTGCCAACTCCCGTATGTCTTGGTGCTGTTTGCGGTAGAGGATGTAGGCCTTGGCTGTTCGCGCGTGGCCGTTTTCTATCAAAACTTTTTCCACAACGTCTTGGATTTCCTCAACTGTTGGAACGCCGTCCTCGCCGAACCGTTTTTTGAGTTCAGCCACCACTTGGTCGCTTAGCCGTTTAGCCAACTCACGGTCTTTTCCGCCAACTGCTTTGGCGGCTTTCCATATGGCGTTTGTTATACGCTCCTGATCGAAGGGCTCTAATCGTCCATCTCGTTTCCTAACGAACTTCAAGTTTTATTCACCTCTTGGAGCACGCGACGGAAGTCTTCTGGTTCTTCGAATCTGCGGTACACGGAGGCGAAACGCACGTAGGCTACGCGGTCAAGTGATTTCAAATGCTTCATTACTAGGTCGCCGATTTCTTGAGATGACACTTCTTCCTTGCCGAGCTGCATGAGTTCTTGCCTAACTTTTTCGGCTAGGCTTCGGATTTGCTCCATGGTTACGGGTCTTTTTTCGCATGCTTTCTGCAAGCCTCTAATGATTTTGTTTAGGTCGAAGCGTTCAAGTCTGCCGTCGCGTTTGCGCACCATAAGCTCAATAGCCTCAATATATTCGTATGTGGTGAAGCGTCTTCCACAATCGCCGCATTCTTTACGCCTTCTTATGGTGTTGTCTGCTGAATCGCGGGTTTCGAGGGTTTTGATGTTTTCTGAACCGCAGTATGGACATTTCATGAAGACTTCACGTCGCGTGTTAAACCAATTTTTAGTGTTTTTAAGCTAATTTCATACGCTAAATGTAGTGGTGCTTTTAACCCTTTATGCGCCAAAAATTTAAAACTCGCATAAGCCAAAAGCTGAAAGTATACAAAATCCGGTACCATCCGGCTGAAAACAAACCCAAAAACTAACATTTAAACGCAAAATTGGAACAAAAAGAAACCTAAATGTCAGTAAGAACTGTTTTAAATGGATTTTTAAGCAACAGAGCTGTAAATTGATGACTAATGGAAATTTAACTTCTAAAAACTGTGGCGGTTCTAGGAGAAACACATAGAGCACGCTTGTTGTTAAGATGATTGTCACAAGGTAGATGCATAGAATGACGAGGTATCTTTTCAAGGTCTCGTTCCTCACCGTCCGCTAGCAAAACATAACCGAAAACCAGCGTAATCCACGTAATTAAAGATGCTGGTCTAAAGTTTAGAACAAAAGGAAAAGCTAGACGCTGACTGCTGGAAATTCTCGGCTAAGACATAAAACTTATTTGGTATTCGGTTGGAATGTACTGCTTGTGCAGTGAAGTGAACTGATTGAGTTCTGAAGTTGAAATTAGCGTTTTCATACCTGTCTATGAGGGCTCAAGTTTATTGGAGCCTTTGCTGGAAAAGTTGGTAAGCGAAAGTGTAGACAAAAAGGAAATTTTCGTTTGCATTGATAAACCAAATGAAGAGTCGCTTAAAGTTGTAGAGCGTTTCCGTGGAAAGGTGTGTTTCCTTTTAAGCAATGAACGTAGAGGAAAGGTTGAAGCTTTAAATAGTGCTGTTCAGCTTTCAAGAGGCAAAATCCTTGTCTTTTTGGATGCTGACGTGGAAATAGGCGACGGTGCAAGTTTTCTGCAAGCTGTAAGAACGGCGATTAGAGACGCTGACATCGTCGACTTTAAAAAAAGGATTATCTTAGACTCATTCACCTCAAGGATGGTTAACTATGAATATATTGGTTCAAATTTTGCGTGTTACCTCTTCTCGAAACTTGTTGGAAAATGTTTTGGAGTTGGCGGAACAGCCTTCGCTATAAGACGTAAAACATTCGAGGAAGTTGGAGGGTTTTCAAAGGTTGTTTCGGAGGACTTGGATTTAGCCGTCAAAGCCCTCTTGAAGAATAAGAGCTACAAGTATGAGGATAAAGTTGAGGTTTACACGAAGGCTCCTTCAAACTGGAAGAGCTGGCTGAGCCAAAGAAAGCGTTGGGGCATTGGCACTGGCTTGTGGATTAAGGAGTATTGGAGAAGATTGGTTGCATACATTGCAAAGTATCCTCATGTGGCGTTTCCATGTGCGGTTATGGTTTTTCCAAGTGTTGTGCCGCTTTTGTTCGGTTACATGTGCTCTGCTCTTCTAAAAGTGCAGTTTCAAAACATGATTCCAGCTGTTTTGGCAGCACAGTTTAATTTTCCAATTCCGCAAGTGGTTCCCGAGTCGCTTTTTTCGCTATTTTTCACATGTTTAACAAACTTCTTTTTGGGTTTTTTGGCTTTTGCAGTCCTTTTCTACATTGTTTCGCGAAAACTCGGTTTCCACTTCAACATTGCAGAATTTCTCGTCTACTACTTCTTCTACCAGCCAATCTCCGTCTTAGTGCTTTTCATCGGAATATTACGAGCTTTCATTTCTAAAAACCATAAATTGGACTGGAAAGTTTAAAACCTTAATAGGCTACTTGTCCAACTTAAGTTAAACCAGCTTTGAAAGGTGTTTACCCTCAATGAGCTTGGCAATCGAAGCCTTAAATGTTGTCAAAGTTTTCGGCAACGTCCGCGCACTGGATGGACTAAGCTTTGCCGTTAAACCCGGCGAAATTTATGGGATTATTGGTCCTAACGGTGCTGGGAAAACCACAGCCTTAAGAATTGTTTCAACGCTGCTTTTGCCATCGGCTGGCACTGTGAAGGTTTTCGGGCTGGATGTTGTTCAAAAAGCCAGCGAGGTTCGCAAGATTATTTCCTATCTCCCAGAAGAGGCGGGGGCTTACCGCTACCTTTCGGGTTGGGAGTATTTGGAGTTTATGGCGAAGTTTAACGCCAAAAGCAAGGAGGAAGCCCGCGCCATGGTGATGGAAGCTGCTGAAATTTCGGGTTTAGGCGAACGCCTAAAAGACAAAACCAAAACCTACAGTAAGGGCATGAAGCGGCGGCTTTTGGTGGCTAGGGCGCTTATGACCAAGCCTAAACTGGCAATTTTAGA
>CAZZMT010000126.1:0-15434 GCA_964655395.1 uncultured Candidatus Bathyarchaeia archaeon
ATATACCTAGATCTTGCGTGGGAGTCCTTTAAACCCATACCATACGTTGTAGAACACCAAACTCCTCCGAAGGTCATATATTCTACGACCCTCCAACTCGCGCTTTCCGGTTCTCAGAGAATATTTCTCCAAATAGCTATTCTTGGGTCTTTGTAGATGACCCCCAGTTTCCGCGATTCGGCCCTGAAAAAACCGTCACAGTGCGTTCATATCTATGGCTAGAATTTTTATGTAATGGTACATTTAATGTATATGTCTTTAATGAATCAAATTTTAATAATTATGTAAAAAACACGCCCTGTTCCGCAATATATACCGCAAGACTTGAGGATTATCGTGAAATGTTTTTCAGGACTTCCGTACCTATATCTCCATACGGCAAAGTATATTATGGCTGGCTCGATATGGATATTCCGAATAATTCATCAAACATCTATATAGTTTTTGAGAACCCTAATAACACCCATTTATTCTTACAATCGAGTGCAAAGCCGAAGGCGTATTGTGAAGAAATAACAGGGTACGTTACGGAAAATTTAATAAAGTATGACTATAGTCCAATCCATGTGAGATCCTGCCTACTTATGCTCGTCGTCGTGTTCATAGCAGCAGGGTTATTCTTGAGCATTATAGATGTGTGGGACGGGTGGAATAGGTCTCATTTTAATTTTTAGGTCGTTAGTTTTTCTACAACATGATAGAGGATGCTTGTCCCAAACACTAGGTTGTTTATAGATATTCGCTCATCTATGCCGTGCACCATCTTCAAGATTTCGCCGTAAGGCAGGTCTGAAAGCGCTGGCTGAAACCCGTAGCATACGGCGCCCATTTTTCTGAAGAATCTGGAGTCTGTTCCACCCGTTAACAGTATGGGAGAGACTGCGCAGTTTGGGTCAAACTCTTTCAGAGTTTCCACCATAAGCCTATACAAAGGTGTGTCTATAGGCGACTCTGAAGGCTCATTAGCTTGAATAATCTCAAACTCAAGCTTTTCTAGACATATGTCCCGTAAAAGCTCTTTTATGCGGTTTAACGCCTCAGTAGTCGTTTGCCCGGGCAGAATTCTGCAGTCAAAGACGGCTTCACACTCCGATGGAATTATGTTTTCTTTGACGCCGCCACGAATTATCGTGGGAGCTATCGTCATTCTCAACATTGCACGAAGCTCTTCAGCCATAGCCCTATCCTTTTGAGCCAGCATGTCTAAAATTTCGTCGCTTTCAGCTGGATTTTGAAGCAAACGCTTAAGAGGGTCTCCAGCTTGCTTGTTCTCCTCAGCCATAACAGTCAAGAACCGCCTCACGGTGGGCGTCAGCATTATTTCCGCCCGGTAATTGCCAAGTCTATCTACAACTCTGTTCATGCGAAGGATGGCGTTGTCGGCGGCGCCGGGCACTGAGCCATGCCCTGGTCTGCCCTTAGCCTTAACCTTAAGCCATAAAATGCCCTTTTCTGCTGTTTGAATTGTGAAAACGTTTTTGCCATTCACTGGAACCGCTTGGCCTCCGCCCTCATTTATAACGTAGTCTGCTCTAACTTTGTCTGGGTAGTTTCGTACAAGCCAGCCTGCGCCGTATTCTCCGCCTTTCTCCTCGTCGGCTGTCGCCGCTAATATAACGTCGCCCTTAAGCTTTACGCCGTTACGTTTTAAGAGCTTCATGACCATGACTTCCATGGCTGTCATGGACTTCATATCCATGGCGCCCCTACCCCAGACAAAGCCGTCTTTAACAAGTCCAGAGAAAGGGTGGACGCTCCACTCTTTTGGGTTGGCAGCCACCACATCCAAATGCGAGAGCAGTAGAAGGCTTGGCTTTTCGCCAGTGCCCTTCAAACGGGTGATTATATTACCCCTTCCAGGCGCGGATTCCAAAACTTCACATTTAAAACCTTCCTTCTCCAAGGTTTCAGCCAGGTATTTGGCGGCTTTGGTTTCGTTTCCAGGAGGATTTGTAGTGTCTATTTTTATCAAGTCGCTTAAAAGGGCTGTGACCTCCACTTCAATTTCCTTCAGAAGCCTCGCGCCCACACACCTCACCATTTTAGCTCAATCATATAGAGGTAGAGACAATTTAAGACTTCACAATTTAATGGCCTAGTGGGAAGGCGTTGGTTTGCATTTCAAAAGAGGGGTTTCAATTGTTTCTTTCTCTGGGTAAACATTGCGGTATGCTCGTAGCCCACCTCTTTCGCTAGGCTTATGGCTTTATCAAAATCCTTCCCTACGTCTTCTGGTGCGTGGGCGTCTGAACCAAAAGTTATTTGGACGCCCTCATCGTAACATATCTTTAAAAATTGTTTGGCTGGATATATTTCCTTACATGGATGCCGTAGACCACTTGTGTTCACCTCAACGCACACATCATTCTTTTTGAAGACTTTTGCCGTCTCTAAATAAAAGTCCGTGATATCGGTTTTAGGCTTACACCCAAACTTCTTTATCAAGTCCGGGTGCCCTATAACGTCAAAAATTTTGGATTCAGCGCACGCTTGAACAGCCATGAAATACTTATCATAGAGCTTTACCGGGTCCCACTTCTGATATTCCAGAACATATTTGGGGTCGTCGAATGCCCAGCTGTCTATGAAATGCACTGATCCTATGACATAGTCGAAGGGGAGTCCTTTCAATGCTTCTTTGATTTCATTTGCAAAATCTGGGACAAAGTCCACTTCGACGCCAACTTTGAGTTTTATTGGTTCCCTCAGTTTCCTTTTAATCCCATCTACCTTTTTCACGTAGTCTGACAGTTCTCTATAGTTTAATGGGAAACCCAGCTTATCCCTAAGTTTTGGGGGGGCAAAATGGTCGGAGATTCCTATCTCTTCAAGTTTTTTACTGGCAGCAACTCTTGCACATTCTAGAATTTCGCCTTTGGCATCGCCGGATAAAGACGTGTGAATGTGGTAGTCTGCAGACGTTGATGACCACCTTCAACATGTTAAGTGGAAGGCGCCGACAACCTTCTTGCCGGCTTTCAAAAGTTCGTTGAAGGTTTTGTAGGCTTCCCGTGTCGGCTGGGCTATGAGCTTTATCCCCCGCTCCTTTAAGGCCTTTTCAACTTCCGGCAATATTTTTACAAGTCCAGAATAGCCCGTGCCAACCACCAAAACTTCGGGCAGAGGCGTTTGCTTGAAAACCTCTTTCAAGTCTTCAACACAGAGTTGGTGGCCCTCCCTCCTCCACCACCCGCTTAAAACTTTTTCGGGGAAAACTATGAGGTCGCTTGTGTAGCGTTTCCCATCGATGACCATGACGCCGAAATCATAAGACTCGATCATACCGTGCACCAGACCATTTTGTTTAATTAAAAGGATTTAAATTCTAACCTCTAAAACTTTTAGAGAGGCTATGAGAGTTTTGCCAAGAAGCTTCTATGAAAGGGATCCTGCCACCGTGGCAAAAGAACTGCTTGGAAAAGTGCTTGTTAGGCGTTTAGCAAGCCAAGTTTTAAGCGGCAAAATCGTTGAAACTGAAGCATATTACGGCGAAAACGACCCGGCATCGAAAGCCTCTAAGGGAAGGAAAACCTTCAACGAGCCCATGTTCCGCGAGGCTGGACGAACGTTCATCTACATGGTTCATGGAAACTGGCTTCTAAACATAGTTGCCCACCCGAAGGGCGAGGTTGGCGCTGTCCTAATAAGGGCGCTGGAACCCCTGCAAGGAATAGACGCCATGAAGAAGAACCGGGGAACAGCAGACCTTAAAGGGTTAACGAATGGACCGGGAAAATTGGCTAAGGCTTTAGCCATAACAAAAGAGTTGAACGGTTTAGATGTCACTGATGAAAAGAGCGCTCTCTTTGTGGTGGAGGGTTCTGAAAAGGAAGCTTTTGACGTTTGCACTTCCAAGAGAATCGGCGTGAAGTTGGACCTTCCACAAGAATTGAGGTTCTACATCAGAGGAAACGCTTTCGTATCTAAGCCTTGAAAAGGATTCCACGTCAACTGTTTAAAACTTATGTAGAAAAGGCGCCAACTATTTTAAAAAGAGGCTCTATAGAATGCTCAGTCAAGAGGCGGCTTTAAAGCATTTGAAAGAAAAAGGTTCGGTGAAGGTTGTTGGGCTTATTTCAGACACTCATGTGCCCGTTCGCGCCCGGGAAATACCCAAGAAAGTTTTCGAGGTTTTTGAGAAGGTGGACTATATTATCCATGCTGGCGACCTGGTGGACTTAACAGTGCTGGATAAGCTGGAGCAAATCGCCCCAGTTTTAGCTGTTTACGGGAACATGGACGGTCCAGAGGTTCGCGGAAAGCTGCCCAAAATGAGTTCTGTTAAAGTTTTCAATTGGAAGATTGGGGTTACGCATGACCCCGGAACCCTTTTCGGCATTGGTAAAATGTGGGAAATAGCCAAACAAAACGGTTTCCACGTGCTTGTTTATGGGCACACGCATCACCCAAACGTAAAGTGGGAAGGCGAAATTCTATTCATAAACCCAGGCAGCCCTACAAACCCTATTCCACCTTTCATTACAAAACCCACCGTTGGCTTATTGACGGTGTCCAAAGAAAAGATCTCGCCTGAAATTGTCACGCTTTCACTTTAACTCATCTCTCTCCACGGTGTCGGACTGCTAATCCACAATATGCTTTAAAAGACGATTTGGGCTGGAAACTTTTCATAGGCTTAGGAGACGTGGAGGCAAGCCCTTCATGGAGCGTTGTAGAAACCCGTGGAATAAGGAATGTAAAAATGACGACATAGAAGTTTACATCGTGTTTAAAGGTGAAAAGCTTCCCATTTGTAGGCGTTGCTGGGGTAAAATAGCCGAAAAAGAATTGGAGTGGTGACAAACGTGGAAGGTTTCACTCTAAACGTTGCCAAAGCTTTTCTCGGGAAAAACGTTAATCTCCACCTTAAAGATGGCTCGGTCATCGTTAACGTGCGGCTTGCCGAAATCCACAAAGACCCATTGAAAGGCGAAGTTTTTATTAAATGTGTTCCCTACGGCAAGACTAGTGTGCTCCAAATCCCATTGAAAAACATCGCGTGGGCAAAGCTTCTAGACTTAAGTCTGTTTGGAGCCGGTGGCAGGAAGACTATTAGAAAGGTTGTTTTTGACATGAAAAATTAAATCAATTTTAAATAGGGTTTTAGCATTTTTCAGAACCCGTGATGAAAATATGCCCTGCACAGTTATAGTTGGCGGTTTCTGGGGAGATGAAGGCAAGGGAAAAATAATCTCTTATCTAGCTTTGAAAGATAAAATAGACGTTTGTGTTCGAACAGGCTCCGTTAACGCGGCGCACACTGTTTGGTTTGAGGGTAAACGCTATGCTCTCCATATGGTTCCAGCCACCTTCGTTTATGAAAAGTGTCGCCTGCTTATAGGCGCTGGGGCAAATGTTCATGTCGCAAAATTCCTCGAAGAGGTGGAGTTGACAAACGTTAAAAACCGCATCGGCGTAGACCAGCAAGCCTCCATAATTGAGGCGAAACACTCTGAACAGGACAGGACAAGCGCCCACTTGAAGGGTATAGGTACGACAGGTTGGGGTGTTGGACCAGCCATAGAAGAACGCGTCCGGAGAACAGCCAAACTGGCTAAAGATGTTCCGGAACTTCAGTCATACCTAACGGACGTGGCAATGGAGGTGAATAATGCCATAGACTCCGGCAAAAAAGTGCTTTTAGAGGGAACACAAGGGCTTATGCTCTCACTTTTCTTTGGGACATATCCATACGTTACTGGGAGGGACACAAGCGCCTCAGCGGTGTGCTCTGAAGCAGGCGTAGGTCCAACAAAAGTTGACAACGTCCTAGTGGTGTTTAAGGCTTTCATGACAAGGGTTGGGGCTGGCCCGTTGCCGGGCGAAATATCTAAGGAGGAAGCCATCAAACGTGGGTGGTTTGAGCTTGCAGCTGGAACAGGCCGGGAGAGGCGTTCGGCGCCCTTCAATTTTGAGATCGCCAAAAGAGCCGCCGTGATAAATGGTGCAACTCAAGCCGCGTTGACAAAACTGGACGTTTTATACCCGAAATGCAAGGGCGTAAGAAAGTATGAGGATTTGCCTGTGGAAGCGAAAGAGTTTGTGATGGAAATTGAGCGGCAGGTTGGTGTGCCGGTAGTTTTGATAGGTACGGGTCCAGACGCGTTGGACATAATTGACCGAAGAGTGTAACCCCGAGACTTACACCTTTTCATTTTCTAGCTTCTGGTCTAGCTTCTGGTGTTAAAGCTAATAATTTGGGATGCAAACTAAGTAGTAAGCCCGTTAATGTAGAGAGGAAAAGTTTGGCAATGATTGATTATGAGAAACCTAAACGGTTCAGCTCCCTCTTCAAAGTTTTAAATAGAGATTTAAGGCTAATTTTTGCATCAAACCTTGTTGGCGCTTTTGGAGACGGCCTATACGCTTATCTTCTGCCAAAATATATGACGGATGCTTTAGGGGCAAGCTCTGTGGACGTCGGCACATTATACGCTCTTACAAGCTTGACGGCGGCTTTAACGCTGATAGTTGCTGGGGCGCTCGCCGACAAATATGACCGGAAAAAGATCATGATAGCTGGGTGGGTTGCATGGCTTCCAGCCCCCCTAATCTTCGCCTTTGCAAGGGACTGGATTCAAATGGTTCCTGGAATGATCCTTTGGGGTTTTTGGCTCGGAGGACCCACAAGCACAGCCTACATTGTAAAGGCAGCCGACGAAAACAAGCTCACGTTAACTTTTACAGTATTGTCTTCAGCGTGGTCTTTGGGTTACATTTTTTCGCCTGCCATCGGCGGATACATGGCTGGAAAAATCGGCATGCAAACAGTCTTCCTTACATCCTTTATCTTATATGCACTTGCAGCCTTCACTCTCGTGTTTATAAGCAGCCAGCATGCCAAACCAATAAAACACAGAAGCCTTAATGACTACACGTCGCCACTACAGCTTTTAAAGACAAGAAAGCTTGTGGCGGTTTCAGCCTTTTTCGCGGCGACGATGTTTGTTATGATGATGTTTCGTCCCTTCGTTCCAAAATTTTTGGCTGACATATACCATTACGGAGACGCCGAAATCGGCATTTTGGGTTCTATAAGCTTCGCTGGCTCGGCTGTTTTGGGAATCGCCCTAGGCAGATTTGGAGACAAATACGGAAAGAAATTCGCCCTCGCCATTTTGATGACGCTTTGCGGTTCATCGCTAGCTCTTATGCTTTTGACAGGGAACTTTTACCTTTTGGCATTAGCGTTTTTCTTTATGGGCGCATCTTACGCCATATGGTCGTTGATGAGCGCCGTCATTGGGCCTATGGCGCCGGAACCCATGAGGGCTATGTGGGTTTCCATACCTCAAACAACAAGCATGTTCGCCTCCATATTGGCATCATATTTAGGCGGAGTGCTATACGGCGTTTCGCCAAGCATACTCTTCACAGCGACAATACTGATGACTGCTGCGTTAACGTTAACCAGCCTTTTCCAGAAGTTTTAAAGAAGGCTTTGTATGCTTACTCTGGCCTTTCTTTAAGAATTATAGTCACATATTCAAACTCGCTGCCCCTTTTAACCTTTAAGCTTATGGCTTCTCCAGGGCTCTTGTACCTTTCCAGATAGATCACCAAGTCTTCGGCACGGTTAATTGTGCGGTTGTCAAACTCCACAATGACGTCTCCGGGCTTCAACTTCCCAAAAGAAGGCCCATTTCCATCCACTTCCATGACTAATACTCCTCCTATGTAGCTGGCGTCGTATGTTATGCCCATCCATGGATGCGCATATGTTCCATTCTCGATTAAGGCGTTTACAACCCTCTTCATAATTATGGATGGAATTGCGTATCCGATGCCTATAAACGCCCTAACGCCCTCGGCTGTCTCTATGGCGAAGGTTACCCCAACAACTTCGCCTAGGCTGTTTAACAGTGGTCCGCCTGAGTTTCCAGGGTTGACGGCGGCGTCAAACTGGATTATGTCGACTATGGAATATTTTCCCCAAGGCTCCGGCACACCGAGATCACCCAGCCTTAAAACTCTGCCGACTTGGCTTACAATTCCAGCAGTCATTGAACCCTCCAAGCCAAAGGGGTTTCCGATGGCGTAGACTGGTTCGCCGACCGAAAGCCTTGTGGAATCGCCTATAAGAAGCGGTTTTGCCTCGCTTGGAATATTGTCAACCTCCAGAACCGCCAAGTCACTGTATATATCTTCTCCCCTGACTGTTGCTGAAACTCTAACCGGTTTGCCGTCAATGAAGAATGTTATGTTGACATTGTTTTTGGCGCCTTCCACAACATGATGGTTTGTGACAATGTATCCTTTGCCGGCTTCAACCCTGTAAACGAAACCCGAGCCGGATTTGGTGCCCGCCACCACCAGAACCACAGAGTTCCGACTATTGTTGTATATTTGAACTGCTGTAAGGTTGAGTTTCTGAACATAGTGAAGCTGTTCAACTAAGCCTCGAAGAACCTCCAGTTTGGCAGAAGTGTCCGCATAAGCATCTTCCAGTTTGGCGTAATCGCTTTTTAAAGAATCCAAACTTTTCTTTAAGTCCCAGTAGATTAGAGTGAAGCCTCCGCCCAACAAGGCTGCGACAAGAAATAATGTTACAATGAATTTTTTGTTAATTGTTAGGGTGTACTCCCACTCCATAAGGCAAGCCTCAGATAGAATTGTCAACAGCCGCTTAACAAGTTTTACGTTTTGCAAACGCTTCCAAATTTTCGCCATAGATTGTAAGAGCGCTGGCTCCAGCAATATCAACTATTATGAATAGGCTGGATTTTAAGGAAAGAATTTAAATACATCAAAGCTGACAAGCGAGGATGTGCAAAAGTACATTTGGTATATCAACGTTGCGACCTTCCTGTTTTTCCTAGTGTTGAATGCGCAAGCATCTATTTTGGCGCCCTACGCCATGAATGTTCTGGAGGTCCAGCCCTCCACCGCCGGTGTTCTTGCATCCCTACTGTTTATAGTTGCCATTCTTTTCAGACCTTTTTTCGGTTTTATGTACGATAGGGGATACAAGTTTGAAGCTCTAATTCTCGGATGCCTCACGTCCCTCGCCGCGTCGATAGCCTACTATTTTCCAGATATACGTATTCTCGTTCTTGGCAGAATAATGCAAGGATTAGGGGTAGGCCTTTTTCTCCCAGCATCCGTATCCATAGTTCTGGATATGGCTCCTGAGGGGCAGGTTGGTGAGACACTTGGATGGAGAAGCGCCATGCACGGCATAAGCCAAGTTGTCGGCCCAAGTGTCGGCACATACCTAGCTGATTTCTTAGGTTTCCAGACAACCTTCGGGGTAACAATATTCATCTGCATAGCCCCGATAATCATGCTTTACGCAGTTAAAAGAAAAGTAACACTGCGAAAAACAGTGCCCAAGAAGGGAGAGTCAAAGTTAGCATACGTTAAAAATGCAGATTTTATCCTTGCAACTCTCACAACAGCCTTGTATACTGTCAGCTATGGTGGAATATCCACCTTCTTGCCCGCATACTATAAAACCGTCGGCTTAGGCACGGCAACTTATGGAGTTTATGCAGCCATAATGGGAGCCTCAAGTATAGCCGTAAGAATATTCGGCGGAAAACAAGCAGATAGAAAAGGTCCGAGAGGAATAGCCCTCTTAGGATGCGCCATATTTCTGGCAGCCTACACAGGCCTTTGCTTTTACCCGCTTCCTCCATCGGCGTATTTGATGGCCTTTATAATAGGTATAGCTTTGGGTTTCTGGGTTCCTGGGATCCAGCTTTTAGGGTTTAAAGACATAAACCCGGAGGCAAGAGGCTTTAGCTCAAGCGTATACTTTACGTGCGCTGACCTGGGCCTACTGCTAGGTCCTATCATATTTGGATACCTCATAGATAATTATGGATACTCCATAATGTTTCCAGTGCTTCCACCAATCTTTATCGTAAACATGATGATAATTTTGGCAGGCAAACTGTTAAAAAACTAACAAACAAGTTGTAGTCTACTTGTGTGTAAATCTGCTTAAATGAACCAATACGCCTTCTTAAAACCTATCAAGTATACGACGTCAGAGACATGTTCGGCTGGAAAGCCTATCATCTATCACAAAAGACTGGTGGGGCTGCCCGGATTTGAACCGGGGTCCCGAGCGCCCGAGGCTCAGAGCCTAGACCAAGCTAGCCGACAGCCCCATTTTGGACAGTACGCTCTCATGTATGTTTTGGGTTAGGTTTAATAAAGGTGTTTTTCTTAACTTTAAAACCCTTGTCTGGGGCTGGTGGTTGTTTGCCCATTATGGGGGGAGGTGTCTAAAGTGTCTAGCCAGCATCAGCATTTGAGGGGAATCCGCGTCTTGAAGGCTGTTTCTTCAGCTGTTCGCTTACAAATTTTAAATCTTCTTTACGATAGGGGTGAGCTTTCCTATACGGAGTTGATGAATCTTTTGAAGATGAGCCCGAGCAGGGATGCTGGGCGTTTCGCCTACCATTTGAAGTTTTTGCTTAAGGCCGGCCTGGTGGAGGTTGACGTTGAATCTAAAAAGTATCGCCTAACAGATTTGGGGAAAATGGTGCTTGAGGTTGCCGAAGAAATTGAAGAGAGAGGCTTGAAGCCTCAAAGGGTTCTTGTTCGCACTTCACGGTTCACCCTTGAAGAGTTTGACGTCAACCGAATCGTGGATTCCCTTGTGAGAGAGGCGGATATGCCGGTTGAGCAAGCCAAAAAAGTTGCCAAGGAGGCGGAAAAACGCCTTTTGAGGGCTAGAACGAAGTATTTAACTGCCCCATTGATAAGGGAGGTGGTTAACGGGATTCTTATCGAGAAGGGTTTAGAGGAGTATCGCCACAAACTCACGCGGTTAGGGCTTCCGGTGCATGATATTTCACACATGCTTTCTAGAGGCAAAAGCGCCTACAGCGCTTTTTCTCTATGTGAAGAGTTTGGGAAAAACGTGCTTGGAGAATACGCCCTTCTAAATGTGCTTCCAAGAGACGCGGCGGACGCCCACTTGTCTGGAGAAATCCACCTAGAAGAGTTAGGATACTGGATTTTGAAACCAAGCGAAGTGGTGCATGATTTAAGGGTTTTCTTAAAAAAGTCGGATATACCCCCGCTTTATCACGGTTCTCCAAAAAGTTTAGATTCAGCCCTAAACTTAGCCTTAAATGTTTTATTGCATTCGGCGAAAGAAGTTAGCGGCATACAAACCCTTGAATATTTCAATTTGTTTTTAGCGCCTTTTCTGAAAGGCCTTGAAGAAAACCATGCTAAGGAGCTTTTAAGGCGGTTCATTTTAAACGTAAGCCAGCACGTCAACGCGTCCATAAACATTGAGTTAACAGTTCCAGGTTTTCTCGCAGACACGCATGTTGACGCCGCGAATTTTTTGGGTGTTTACGGCGATTTTAAAGACCAGTGTCTGCTTCTGGCAAGACTTATTTTAGAAGTTTTAACGGAAGAAAGCGCCGTAAAACCCATTTTAAACCCGAAAGTTATTGTTAAACTACGTTTTGAGGCATTTAAAGATGAAAAATTAGTTGATGTTCTGCTTAAGGCACATCAGCTAGCTATTAACGGGAACGCCCTCTACTTCGCAAGCTTTTCAGACGGAAATGATGAACACACTGTTTTCTCGCCCAGCGGGTGCATGCTCAAACCGGACTTTAAGGGTGACTGGGAAATAGACACCCTTCGCGCTGGAGTTTTGGGGAACGCCGCCGTCAACATGCCGAGAATAGCCTACGAATGTAGAGGGGACAAAGCCAAGTTTTTCACACTTTTGAGGGAAAGGCTCGAGATGGCAACGCGAGCTCTTGAAATCAAGTTTAGAATGTTAAAACAACGTAGTGTGGGCTTCCTTTTCCAAACGGTTAACGGCGACCCATATTTTAGGCTGGAAAACTCCGCACGCATAGTTAACCTAGTTGGTTTAAAAGAAGCCGCGGAAGTTCTCAACGGAAAAAGCGTCTATGAAAATGAAAGCTCTTTAAGGTTTGCCCTTGAAACCATGCAGTTCGCTTCGGATCTTCTTCAAAAAAGCGAAAAAAGACGCGGCAAACGCACACTCTTATCCATCATACCTTCCAAGGAAGCCTCTTCAAGGCTGGCGAAACAAGATATTGAAAGGTTCGGTGTTGCAAAAACCCGATTCTATGGATCGAAAGACAAACCCTACTACTCGTCTTTCTGCAGATTAAGCCTCCAAAACCTGGAGGTTTCTCTTAAAACTTTGGCTGTTGAAAAAGAGCTCTACAAGCATCTTGACGGAAACCTAACAGTCCTCGAGCTGGGCGAAGCTGAACATAACGTTGAAGCACTCATATCCTTTACGAGAAGGCTTGCCGAAGGCTACCGCGTGTCCCTTTTCACATACAACCGTAATCTAACCTATTGCAGTCAATGCCGCAAAAGCTGGTTTGGAACGCTTCAAAAATGTCCTATATGCTGCTCCGTCAACACGTTGACAACTCTAACACGTTTTTAGGTAGAGCTTTAACTATTTCACTGCACCTAGTATCAGCGCCAGAAGTGCCATTCTTGTTACTATGCCGTTCCAGACTTGTTGGAAGTAGCGGGCGTGGGGTGTCCTGTCAACCTCTACGGCTATCTCGTCAACCCTTGGAAGTGGATGCATAACAATCAAGTCCTTCTTCGCCTTGCTCAAAGTTTCAAGATCTATCTTATATGAACCTTTAACCTTGATGTATTCTGCCGGGTCAGGGAAACGCTCCTTCTGAATTCTGGTCACATATAAAACGTCCAAAAGTGGAATAACCTTCTTAATGTCTGTTTCTTCTTTTACTGGGATTTTCTCCTTAATCTCTTCGAGGATCTCCCGCCGCATCTTCAAGGACTCTGGAGAGACGAGATATAATTCCACATCATAGTAGGATAAGGCATAAGCCAGAGAATGAACAGTTCGCCCATAACGCAAATCACCCAAAAGGGCTATTTTTAAACCGTCAATCTTGCCCTTCTCCTTCATAATTGTGTAAAGGTCCAGCAACGCTTGTGTTGGATGTTCCTCTGCCCCGCTTCCACCATTAATTATGGGGACTTTTGCGAATTCAGCCGCAAGCCTCGCAGCCCCCTCAAGGGGATGCCGTATGGCTATTACGTCTGCATAGTTTTCAACAGTGCGCACAGTGTCGGCTAAGTTTTCGCCTTTCCGGACGGAGGCTATTTCAGCTTCTGCAAAGCCTATGGTGGAGCCTCCAAGCTTATGCATGGCTGCCTCAAAACTTAGGCGGGTGCGGGTGCTCGGCTCAAAAAACAGTGTAGCGAGAATTTTTCCTTTAAGCATGTCTGAGCCTTTGCGGGCCAAAGGCTCCATGGCGCAAGCAACTTTCAATATGTAATCGATTTCCTCCCTTGAGAAGTCGCGGATGGAGATTATATCTCTTCCCGCAAACTCCAAGCTTGCACCCTAAACAGAAGCTTTACGCAGTGCTTAAATATCTTTTCACAAGCGAACACGTTTAAACTTTTTATCCTCAAGCCTGCTATAAGCCTCTCTTGGAAGCGAGGCCCATGAGCGAGACAATGCTTTATGTTTCAAAAATTAAGGATGGCACGGTCATAGACCACATCACAGGCGGCCACGCGTTGGACGTCATCAAGATTTTGGGGATAACTGGCAAAGAGAAACGTGTCATCACAATTGCTATGAACGTGCCAAGCAAACGTTTCAAGATTAAAGACATAGTTAAGATTGAGGGCAGAGAACTCAACCCAGAAGAAGTCCACAAAATCGCGTTGTTGGCGCCCCACGCCACCATCAACATTATCCGCAACTACAAGGTTGTCGAAAAACAAAGGGTTAAACTTCCCAGCGTCATCGAAGGCATTGTTAAATGTGCAAATCCGGCCTGTATAAGCAACAGCAACGAGCCCGTTAAGTCGAAGTTTTACGTAAAAAGTGAGGAGCCGCTAATTTTGAAATGCCACTATTGCGGTTATGTGATGGATAAAAACGACATTCTCGAACAATTCTGAAAATCGGATATTCGGTTTTTAGGTAATGCTTATATCGGAAGATTTGATATTCCAAAATAGATATGTCCGAAAAAGGACATATTGAATACACGTACAACAAAAATACACGTGCAAAAGGTGATGAAATAAAATGATAGAAATCCTAGCTGCCACCGCTTGGGCCACCTTCCTAGGCTACACTGTTTGGTACTTCACAATGGCGAAGCACTACGCCCCTTTAACATTGGAAGAAGCCCAAGTTTTATGGAAGATCCACAAACAAAACGCCAATTGCCAGTCAACAAAATGGCGTAAAATCCGAAAAGGCGGAAAAATCGTTGGATTTGAATGTGAATGTGGCTATAGGCATGTACAGAAACGCCCCATAGTCAAAAGCACACCAGCCCCTACCGAAATACAGACGGACGTTACGGCCATATACAAAAAGCTTCACAAAGCATAAAACATCCAATCCAAGCGAAGCAGGCTTTGAACCGCCAAAACGGAGGTGAACCCTTAAAAGGGTAGGCGTGAAGGTGGCCCAATTGAGCGTTTTATCCAAGCAGTGTGCTTTCCTAAATTTTGATGAACTTCTAGCAAAAATTGTAGATTATGTTTTAAGGTCCGTGTTCTCCGAACGTTTCGTTTTCTCCGTCTGGACTTATCTTGAAATGGCAGCTTCCATAGAACCCCTGGACATTGCAAGAAAACCTGAAGCCTTCGAAGCTTGCCTAAAAAATCTGTTCGGATCAGCAGCGGAGCACCTAGAAAAACTCATTTTGAAATGCCTGTGCCAAACGCTGGGAATAAAGATAGAATCGGAAGAACCATACAAATTCTCAGACATTATAAGCGAGCTAAGAAAAATTTATACAAAAATCGAGCTTGAAAGATACGAAGAACTCATGGAATAGAGGGGTATTTATTAAGCCAAAAGAACCGCAACCATAACCTTTCCTTTCCCATAAAAATAAACGCTGGCGGTAGATAAACCTAAGTTTCACTTAATAGGACAACGTATAGAAGATTTTTCCGTAAAATTCAAGCGAAAATTGTTGGAAAGGAAGAAGGAATGAAGAAGATCATTTCTGTAGTTTTGCTGTTGGTATTATTTGCAAGCGCTTTAATTACGGCTTTCAAAGTTAAACCAGCGATGGGGTGGGCAAGCGTGAAACAGGAAATTTTCGAAACCGTCGACTTCTGGGACATTTGGAGTTTGAGGCTTTCTGAAAAAGCCAGCTGCTTTGAGGTCGGCACGCCAAGCGCTGTAAGCTTTGTGGGAGCAGCTGAAGCCATGAAACTGCTGCTAACTTTTGGAATAGAAAACGTTGAAAGGCGAGTGTTGGGGCTTACAAACTACCTAATCGAAAGGGTTAAAGCGCTTGGACTAAGGCTTCAAACCCCAGAAGAACCGCAAAACCGCTCAGGAATAGTCAACTTCAAAATAGACAAGCCTAAAGAAATCGTGGAACGCTTAAGAAAAAACGGCATCGTTGTCTCCGCAAGAGCCAACGGAATAAGGGTTTCACCCCACTTCT
>CAZZMT010000127.1:0-5212 GCA_964655395.1 uncultured Candidatus Bathyarchaeia archaeon
GGGCTAGAGATGTAGAAATAGCCGTGTGGGAGGCCTGGAAAAATAAACTCACGTTGGAGATTTTACCGTAACTGAAACCAATATTTCCTAGCTGTAGCATTAATGAAATTTATAACACAAAAATAAAACAAAGCATTAATATTGTCGGTGACTATGACATTTAAAGCTTCTGTTACATGATTTTTATCGCCGTTTTCTGTTAGTAATGTCTAAAGGTATATGGTATTTCTCACCTTAAAGCTCCAACTTTTATTAAAAATGGAAGTTTTGTGCGCGCCTCGACTTGATTATGATGTTATGGGTCGTGATAAAAACAAGGTAAAGCTCCCAGTTTTAAGTCTCAGGAAGAATTCGCGGATTTACATTTTTGGATTTTTATACACAGATGCATAATTCGCTGATTTTGGGCACCACTTTTTAAATGTGCCCTTGAAGATAAAAATCGCTTAGATATCTACTTCCATTTTTCAATGATTAACCTATTTTTGTCGCGATCTATTGTTATTTTAACATATCCTTTTTCTTCCGTGAAGGGAAAGGCGGAGTCAAAAACTACTTCTGCTGGCACATAAATGTATAATTTTCTGTTGGTTCGCCAATAGCGCCCTTTACCTTCAAGCATTTTTGCCACCTTGTCTTCCCTAGAGGATTACCAACCGAAATACATAAATATTTCTCAGGGAATACTTTTAGACAGACTTAAAAGAATACTATTGGGAAGAAATATGGAGGCGGTCAAATATGCCCGCACATAAAGTGCCAGCAGAATTTGTCGAAACATCATACATTAGCAAGACTGCCGACCCACGTAATGGAAAAACGTCAAGCAAGGAGTATGGTACGACCATGCGCGTGAGGGGGAAGTCAGCGGCGTCCATTTCAAAGAGTGCGCTTAAGCTGGCTGTTGCTCTTGAGTTGAGAAGTGAGGGGTATTCCAGAATTTCTTTTGATAGGCCTATAGAATCATGCGTAGGAAAAGTGCGCATACATGTGTTGGGGGAGGACGAGCTTGGGCTTCGATTGGCTGTTTACTGCATCAACAGGGGGCATGAGCTTAACCCTAACGATGTGCTGGATATTGTCACAGCGATCCAGCAAAGTATAGGCGACGACGGCGATGTCGCCATAGCAATACCAATAAACCTGCTAGAAAAAGCTGGGGAGATTTTCGGCATGACTCCTAAGGTTTTCCTAGTTGACTACGATATGAGGGTTTGGGTTTACACACACTACCACGGTGGGGTAACCAAGGCGCTTAAAAGAGGCTGGCTTGAGATCAGAGGACAGAATGATTTAGACGAAGACGCTGGCCAACAGCGGGAAACGCCGTGCCTAAGCGCGGCAAAGGCCTGCACCGTTGAGTATGTAGTGTAGCGGCTCACGAGGTGATTTCTGCGATGGTTAAAGGAAGCGATAACGGTGTTCAAGAGGTTTTGCGGCTGAGGGATGAATTGCTAAGCCTAGCAGCTCAAATTTCCGCGAAATATTCCCAGAAGTTCTCTGAGAAATCTGTAATCAATCTGTTGATGGAATACGCATGTGAGGGGTACATCATAGAAAAGCTTAGGCTGGGGGCGAGAGACGAGGATGACGTTGACAGGGCATGGCGAAGCCTACACAGTTACGCAGTTGCGTTGCTATTAGAACGCTTGAAAAACCGGCTTACCGAATCCGGGTTCCATGTAGGCATGGCTATTGAAGCTGAAAGCCCAACTGGATTTTACGACATAATGCTGAGGGCTAACGGGACAGGAATAGAGATTCTCAACGGGAACAAAAGCATATGCCTAGAGGCAAAAACAGGGTTCAGCATCTCACTTAGCCAGCTGGAAAAATATCTATGGAACGACGCAACCATAATACTTGTAAGGTTTGCAACCAGCGACGTTATAACCTTCAGACCAAGTGAATGGGCAGCGCTCCTAGAAGCGGTGCTAATTGACAGAATCGAGAAAGCTAGGAGGATAGTCGCGGGAAAGGCCATCCTAGTTCAAAGTGTAAGTTGTAAACAGTGTCCATTGGAAAGTTGCAGGTTTTACATGGGTAGCCAGCGAGAAGATAGATTAGTAAAGAATAACAACAGCATAATTGAGGCTTTTGAATGCTTTAGAAGGAATGCTGCCGCTGCCATTGAGGCCGCCGCAAACGCCGTTCTAAAGGAGCTGAACATGGCCGCTGCGCAGATGCGTAGGGCCGAAGACCAGGTGCTGCCACCCAGCCTTCAGCCTTAATAAGGCGGAGTGTGCCCTATGGCTAGGTCAGGTCCGAGCCTCAGGGAGCTTAGGGGTTTAGCGATCGTTGCCTTGGGCGGCCAGATTGAAAGGATAAGCGATACCGTTTTTGCCGTCAAATCCCAGTCCAGTCCCGGAGCGTTCCATAGGGTTGAGTGGAAGAATGGGAAGTGGTTTTGCGACTGCGTAGATTATGCGAAGAGGCGAAAGCCTTGCAAGCACATATACGCTGTTAACTTCCTGCTAGACCTTCCAAGGATTCTGCTATCGAATTCTGGCGCTTTCAGGAGAACCTGCAGGTACTGCGGCTCGCCGAACGTTAGCCCGAAAGGCTTCCGGCACAACAAGGATGGGCCTGTTAAACTCTACATCTGCAAGAGCTGCGGAAGAAGGTTTAAGGAGGAAAACAGCCCCCTAGGCAGCGCTAAGGATGCTTTAGCACTGATAGCCGCAGACCTGTACTTTAAGGGGTTGAGCATAAGGGACATAAAGAACCATCTGTGGCAGGTTTATGGCGTAGATAAGTCAGCCGCCACCATTCATCGATGGGTCACCAAAATAGCAAGGGCATTGAAAGAAATCGCTGAAAAATTTGAGATTAAAGTTGGAGATAAGTGGCTTGCAGATGAAACTGTAGTTAAGATTAACGGCGAGCCGAAATACTTATGGAGCATAATGGATTCTGAAACTAGAGCCTACATAGTCTCGCTGATAACCTCAGGCCGTAGCACGGAAGACGCTAAGGCAGCTATAGAGGCGGCTATTAAGAATGCGGGAAAAATTCCGAAGACTCTCATAACGGACGGGCTAAAATCGTATGAGAAGGCCATGGGACTCTTAGGTCTACCAATAGAGCATGTAGGCAACGCGGGTCTAGCTAAGGCAGTAAATAACAATGTGATCGAGAGGCTGCATGGAACCGTAAAGGAGTGGATTAAGAGGAAACGTAGCCCAAAAGAGGGTCTACCAGAGCTTATAGAGGTGTACAAAGCCTACTACAACCACATAAGACCAAACATGGCCCTTGGCGAAAAAACGCCAGCGAATAAGGAAGCGAAGTGGCTCACAATGCTATCCAAAAATAATTCAGAAACCGACCAAGCGTAATAAAACATAGTTTCTCACAGGTAATCGATAATATTAACTTGTTTTGCAGGTCCTCTTTCTTTTATGTGCATTTTTCTTTAACCAATTGTATGACTTCTTCAACGTAGCTGATTTTTCCGCGTCTAGGCTGAACTGGTGCTAGCGATTTAGCTTCAACAATTTCAATACCCTCATATCTTATCCTGGGTGAAAGCATTACTAAAATTCTCCTATTCGTATTGGAAGCTATTGTCGGGTTATGGCACTTAAGTCTTCTAGCCTCGGCAAGCTGTACTCCTTTCTCTCCAGCTAACGTTGCATCAATAATCCACACTCCATTGAGAGTGTAGACTTCAATGTCTGGCTTTCCCCGTGGAGCGCATCTTGGAACGAATTTATCGCCTGATAAGTCTAGCCGGCCATTCCAAACAACGCATAGAGGAGATTCAATCTTGCACGACAAGAAGTATTTCAGGTTTAGGTTTACCGAAAAGGCTTCCGCCACGAGAAGCTCAAAACAACCAGCGACAACGCTTCCGAGCTCCTCTGCGAGTCTCGTTTTATATTGTGATGCTTTACCAGCAATAGAATCTAGGTTTAGCTCTCTAATTCTGTTAAAATCCCAAGAAATTTCCTCAATAGACCGTGAGTTTATCCGCATAATCTTGTATCCTCTTCAAAATTTTATAGGCTAAGTCGCATACTATGCTCTTCATTTTGTCGAAATCTTTAAAGAGGCTTGGCACGCTCTCTGGTATGACGAAACAATTGGGTAACTCAAGAAACGGCCGAATTGTTTCTTGATCTGCCTTAAACAACTCATTTAAGTGCTCTTCCAAATCCTCACGCCAGTTTATATTTTTAAGCAAATCAGTCTTGTTGCCTATAACGATTTTAATACCAAGCTTAGGCGACAGCTCCTCAATAAGTAACCTAATCTTATCAATCCCCCAATCAACTCCAAACTGACGTACAATATCAGATCTTAACGCTTCATCTTCGCTTATCTCTCTGTGAACATAGTGCTCTATTTCCTCCGGATGTATTTTCTCGCTTTGCACAACTATATTGACAAGGACATGAAGGGCAAGATGGAGGTAACCCTCAATCTGCCATAGAACTTTTCTAATGATATTCTCCGCACCTGCTCCTCCCTCCTCAATTACCCACTTAGTAACTTCAGAAATCAAGTTCTTAGGGACCTCAAAATCGATGGCAAACCCTCTAGTAAAGTCTTCTGATAACTTTTCAAGATTTGCTGCGACTTCATCAGGCACAGGAAATGAGTTTATAATATAATAACATGGTACCTCTACAATTTTGCCATCTCTAGGGATTTTTTGTGTCTTCATGCCCACGTAGTTTACGCATATCGGTTTAAGTCTTACTTTCGCTGTATTCAAGTCGCTGAGCAATGGACGGGGCCCTTCTTTAATGATTGTTTCTACCCAAGATGTTGCCGCATAGAAGTCCCTTCTATTCGCAAGGCCCCGTACTTCATGGTTATTTTCGATGAGATCTAAGACAATATTTCTGTCTTCAATGTCGATCTTCTTGACGTACAATTTTTTGCCGTGGCGGTACCTAATGCTGTAGGGGAGATACCTAAATATAACGTCTCGGGTATAAACTTCGCCCCTACCCTTTAACCCTAGAGGAAGCATTAGCTTAAATCTGGAGCCACCGAACACTTTACACTTAACGGCTAGGCCCGCTATGCTCACCTTCTCAGGCCATTTACCGCTTTTCCTTATCTCATCCCGAATCTTTGTAGCTAGGAGACTTTGTGGGTTAAAGATAACTTTGCACAGCAGCTCGCTTGCTCCTGCCTTTAACTCCTCAATCCAAGCTTTAGCCTTCTCAAAGTCTCCTTTGGTTCTAGCGAATATTATGGA
>CAZZMT010000128.1:0-22807 GCA_964655395.1 uncultured Candidatus Bathyarchaeia archaeon
ATGCGCATGGGAGTGATTTGCGTTCAACCTTGAATCATCCTGTTTGGGGTAAAATTGTGAGGTATAATTTGGCTAAGTGTGATAGGGTGATTGTTAGTACGCCGGACATTTTGGGCATAGCAAAGAGGTTTAGAGACGACACCGTGTATTTGCCAAATCCAGTGGATATGACGCTTTTTTATCCTAAACCGTTAATGCCTCATAGTGGGAAGAAGCGTGTTTTAATTGCCAGCGACTCGAATTGGAGCGTGAAGGGAACGGATATAGCAATAAAAGCGTTGAGCAGGATAAAGGATGAGGTTGATGTTAGCATTATTGCCTATGGCAAAGATTTTGATAAGACTATTGCTTTGGCTTCTTCGCTTGGTCTTCGCTTGAATGTTCTGCCTAAAGTTCCCCATGAAAGGCTTAATGAGTATTATTGGAATGCAGACGTTGTTCTTGACCGATTCAAAGTGGGTTCTTTAGGGATGGTTTCGCTTGAAGCCATAGCATGCGGCAGACCAGTAATAACATACGTTTCATCTGAATATCCGGAATACAAAGATTTCCCACTAAAAGACACGTTAACAGAAGAGAAAGTGCGAGATGCAATTTGTACAGCGGATGTTGAGTTGTGGAAAAGGCAATATGCATATTTAAAAAATAATCATAATGCAGAAAAGATTGTTAAGAGGCTTATGGAAATTTACAATGAGGCGTTTTAACTTTGGAAAAGTTTGATGTGGTGATGCCAACGTTAAATTCTGCGTCTAGAATTGGTGAAAGTGTTTTTAAAAAAGTGTTGCAACGAATTTTCACCGAAATTCGCGTGAACAAGCTCATAGTTGTGGATGATGGCTCTAAGGATATGACTTTAGATATACTGAAGGAATTTGATGTAACACTTTTAAGTGGGGTTGGCAGCCTTGGTAAGGCTAGAGAAATTGGTGTGCGAAATGTGGAGACCGAATGGTTTTATTTTATTGACGATGACAATTTAATCCCTCGCGGTTTTCATAATAAAATGTGGCGATATGTTGATAGCAAAACAGGGATGATTTTTCCAAAGGCTGTCGTCCCGTACGATAATTACATTGTGAGGTACGAAACTATTATGGGAAGGCTTAGAAAAGCCATGGGTTTAAAAGATACGGTAGAAAATAGGGGATTCACAGGGGCGACTTTAGTTCGAACACAAGCGATTAGCGATATTGAAATACCCAAAATTGCAAGGCAAGAGGACAAATTTATCAAAAATTATTGCGAACATCGAGGCTGGTTGGTTAAGTACGCATCTGATGTTATGGTATTGCATCTTAACCCGAATTTGCCAAGTTATAAGACCCAATATTTGGAAGGATATGGATTAGCTAAAGTAAAGGCGGTATCTCAAAAAAGAATTATGCTTTCATGGTTATCAACTTATTTGAAAGTACTACTAGCTTTTCCATTTATTCGCAATAGTGAAGCCTTAAAAGAGATCCCCAAAATGTATTACGTAAAGTATCAAGGGTACAGAATTTGTAAGCGCTTAGAAGGTCAAAAGAATCGAAAGCAATGATGAGAGGGAATTGAGGCGTTAAAAATATTAATTTGTTGACTTAAAAATGCTCTGGAATAATACTATGATATCATTAGTTGTTCCAACTTATAAAAGAGCCTAGGCATTGCCTTTTTCTTTACAAAGTTTAGTTGAACAAAGCACTCCGCCTGATGAAGTAGTGGTGGTTCTTAAGCCCTCAAATGATGGAAGTGAATCGATTATTCGCAAATTCTCTAAACAGCTGCCACTTAAACTTATAATTCAAACGAAAGGTTTCTTTGTTGACGCTGTCCAACTAGGTATAGATAATTCTTCCGGGGATATAATTTTGTTCATCGATGACGATGCAGTAGCCGCGCCAGATTTCATAGAGAAATATAAAAGTTTCTTCAAACGTATAAGGGATGCTGGTGGTGCAACTGGCATTGTATACAGAGCTTACTTGGAAAAAGGACAAATCATTAAAACAACGGAACACTTCGTTCCTTTTAACGTTGCACGCCGCGTCTCGTATAGAAGGCCTTTAAAAGTTTTTGAAAAATATTTTGGTTGGGTCTCTAAATCCGGTTTATGCACTACAACCATAGTTGAAAGTGGTGATATGGTGCTTAGTGCGCTTTTATGTGGTGCAAACATGGGATTTATTAAAGAAGCCATTAAAGGATGCCCACTAAATCAGTTATATAAAGGAAGTCGAAAAGGCTTTAACAATGAGTCTTTATTGGCATATTTTGCAAAAATTAAAGGCTTTAATACATACAAAATTATAAATCCAAGCATGGCACCTACCGTTTGGCATTTAACTCATAAAAGTCACTTAACTCTTAAGGATAATTTTTGGAGTGAATTTTGGATTAGTTACGATATCTTCAAGAATTATTTTAGATATAAGAAGCTGGGTGCGGACGTCTCTTTCTTTAGTTGGATTGAAATGTGCATATCTGGCTTAAGTAAGCAAACTCCAGCGAAAATCTTGGCGCTATTATATACCTTGTTAGACATTCACCGTTGACAAAAATAACATTTTCTTTACTCACATGGATCTCACTAAATCTTTCTCCAACTTTTCTATCCTTTTTTTAATTTTTTCTACTTCATCTTTAACCTTTTCATCAATAATCTCTTTTTTCCTTTGCTCATTAGATTCTAGGATTAAACGTAAAAACTCTGAGTCATATGCTTTTAAAAGTAGCTCAGTGTTTGGGATGAGGCAATGCCCACCAATAACCTCTGGAAACATAACCGGCCTATCCAATCTCACACGGTGTGTATCTTCAATAAAGTCCACGACATCGTCGAAGTCTGCTTCAAAATGCCTGCTTATCCTATGCATTTCTTGGAAACACGCAATCATCCAAGCCCTATAGGTAGTTTCGAAAAGTTTAGCCAGCTCCGTCTCCAAACAACCCTTTAAAACCTTTGTTTTTAACCCAAGCTTTTCAAAGTGGGCTTTGGCTTTTTCCGCCGACTCCTCGTTTATGCCTCCAACATATTTTGTCCAACGCTTCAACTCCCACTTCATATAATCCAAACTTTTATGGACACCACGCACAGGCGAATGTGCTATCAAACATGAACCATTAACTCGTCTATATACTTCCGCAGTTGTCCCTGGTGCGACAGTGCTATTAATAATAACAAGTTTAGGCCTAAAACGCTCCACGTAACCTACAACATTGTTTACAAAATCCTCTTTGTCAGTGCATGGGATGCAAACATGCATAACGTCAACCGCATAGGACAAAACATCCTTAGACTGCTCAACATTTCGCATTTTTTCCGCATCCAAATCAAAGCCGTAAACTTCAAACTTTCCGCTCTCCTTTAAAAGCTCAAACAATGGGCGGCCAACCTCACCCAAACCCACAACCAAAACCCTCTCTTTAACCATTCCGCAAACCACCATTTTTAGCAGAAACAAACTAAAACCGTCAAACTATTTAAACCTCACACGACCACATAACACAAAAGGGAGAACCAAACAATGTCCACGCCAAGAACAGGAAAAGGTGTAATAATAGGCGAAAACGTCCAGTTCGGCGAAGACGTCACAATCTGGAACTATGTTGTTATAGGCGACAACACAAGGATAGGTGATGGAACGCGCATAGGCAGCTTCTGCGATATCGGCAGAAATGTTGTTATAGGCAAGAACTGCATAATCCAAGCCCACGTCACAATATCAAACGAATGCCAGGTAGGCAACAACGTCTTCATAGGCCCCAACACAAGCCTACTAAACGACAAATTCCCCCACAGCAAATGCCTAACACCATCAATAATAAAAGATAACGCCATCATAGGCGGATGCGTAACAATACTCCCAAACGTCACAGTACACGAAAACGCCGTAATAGCCGCCGGAAGCGTAGTAACAAAAGACGTACCCCCCAACACCGTAGTCAAGGGAATACCAGCAAAACCAACCATGACAAGACAAGAATATGAAACAAAAAGAAAGGAATTTATCGCAGCGAGGAAAAGGCAGACTCTCTAATTCCTACAATTTTTGCATGCAGTTCTATCACTTACAAGCCAACTTTTCCACAATGTTTGAAATTACATCAACAGGATTTTCCAATTTAGCTAGTAGCCCTCGAACGTCCTTCTTTTGCCCTAAAACCTCCTTCGCCAAAGCATAAACCGAGGAAAAATCGGTCCTAAATATTGGAAAGCCCTTCTCTGCCAAATAATCGTTAACAAATTGCCCCTCAAAAACGTCCACCACGATGGTAGGCGTTCCCTGCAGCGCAGCTTCCCGCGTTATTGTCCCACCAGCCCCAACAAAAAGGTCTGCCTGCGCTACTAAACTTGCAGAATCCACGAAACCCTTTGGAACCACCAAGCCCTTAATATTCCTTCGTCGATACCTCGGGAGAAAGACAACCGTGCCAAGTCTTGTCAACTTTTTCGCTAAACTGACAAAAGAGAACTTCTCTCTTGCATAAACAGCTTTCTCCTCAATTTCCCTAACAACAATAAGCGGACTTCCAAAATCATATTTTACCCTAGGCTTAAAGCCCCTAATCCATGCAACTTCATCAACTCCGTCAAACTGGAGAATTTTTCCGCCAACACTGTATTTCCGAAGAATTCTTTTAGGAATACCCTTAGAGGCGACAATAAAATCTGTAAGGGGTAAAGTAAGCCTAAGCACGGCCTCAGCATATGGAGTATCAACAGTTGTTATAATTGGGATTGCCAAGCCGAAAGCAAAACGAATCTGATCAACAGAACCGTGGGAAACTGCAACATCTGGAACAGCATGTCTAAAAATTTTACAGAACAAAATTTGACGACGTAACCCTTCCCTAAGCCTTGAAAACAAAGATTCTGGCCTATACCTCCCAACAACAGTACAATGTTGATTCAAAAATTTTGCGAGAGGCACCGTATCCGGATGCTCACGTGTCGTCAATACGACTTCATGCCCCATTTCCCTAAGTCTTCTCGCTATGGCAACGCTATACCGCATATGCTTTCCTGTACACGTGTCACACCACACCCTCATCGCTTACACAACCTTTCACCAGTAAATTTCTGCTATAAACATTCCAGAGATTCGCAATTCTCATATAAAACAAGTCTAATTTATCTCTTCACATGAAACACTTTGGAAAAAGGGCCGGTCGTCTAGCTGGCTAGGACGCAGCCCTTACGAGGCTGAGGTCGCCGGTTCAAATCCGGCCCGGCCCACTAAAACTTTTGCTAAGATAAAAACGATGTTGGGTCTTTTGTTAACCTCGGAACTGTCAATGTGACAAGAAATTTTTGGGTAAACTTTAGCCTTTGACCACTGCTAATGGTACAAGCCTGGCGACTTTTGTGGCTATGCCGACTTTGTGGCTTACGTCCGCCACTATGTCCACGTTTTTGTATGCTGGGTCTGCTTCTTCTGCTAGCACGACGGCGCTTGCCGCTCGGACTGCTATGCCTCTTTGTTCTAGACTTCTTTTTACGTCTCCGCCGAAGAACCTTTTTTTGGCTGCGGCGCGGCTTAGCATTCTTCCGGCGCCGTGGGCTGTTGAGCCGAAGCTTATTTCCATGGCTTTTTCAGTGCCGACTAACAGCCAAGAGCTTGTGCCCATGCTTCCCGGTATTATCACGGGTTGGCCTACGCTTCGGTAGTCTGCTGGAATTTCCGGATGGCCCGGTGGAAAAGCTCTTGTGGCGCCTTTCCGGTGAACCCAAACCTTTTTCTGTTCGTCGTTCACCTTGTGGACTTCGATTTTGGCGATGTTGTGGGCTACGTCGTACAGTAGTTTTAGGCCGAACTTTTCTGGGTCTTGTTTGAAGACTTGCTGGAAGCTTTGCCTAACCCAGTGCATAATGGCTTGGCGGTTCACAAACGCGTAGTTTACGGCGCAAGCCATAGCCTCATAATAGTCCTCAGCCTCTTTGCTGGTTCCGGGGGCACACGCCAACTCGCGGTCTGGCAAGACAATTTTGTATTTGTGGACGGCGCGCTCCATAACCCGCAAATAGTCCGAGCATATTTGGTGGCCGTAGCCTCTCGAACCACAGTGAATCATTACGGTTACTTGGCCTTCATACTCTATCCCGAAGGCCTTGGCCACCTTTTCATCGTAGATTCTGTCAACCTTTTGGATTTCTAGGAAATGGTTTCCAGAACCCAAAGTGCCTATTTGAGGCAGTCCACGGTTCTTGGCGTTTGTTGAAACCTTGTCTGGATTGGCGTTTTTCATGCAGCCCCGCTCTTCGCAGTGTTCCGCGTCCTCATCCCACCCTAAGCCCTGGTCTATAGCCCATTGAACACCTTCCATGACAAGCCTGTCCAAGTCGTGGATCGTCACTCTGAAGTCCTTTCGTCGGCTTCCCAAACCGCATGGGACATTCTCAAAAATAGTGTTTGTGAGTTCGACAAGCTTCGGCCTAATGTCTTTTTCGGTTAGGTTTGTCGTTAATAAGCGAACGCCACAGTTTATGTCGTAGCCCACGCCGCCGGGGCTTATGACGCCTTCCTCATAGTCTGTCGCTGCCACGCCGCCTATTGGGAAACCATAGCCTTCGTGTCCGTCGGGCAATGTTATGGAGTACTTGTATATGCCTGGCAAGTGGGCGACGTTGGCGCACTGTTCAAGGGTTCTGTCCGTCTGCATTTTCTCTAACAATTCCTTATTAGCGAACACGACGCCTGGAACTCTCATTCCGGGCTTGTATTTTGGAATGCGCCAAGTGTAATCGTTAATCTTTTCAATGGGAACTTTTTCTGAAGGTGGTCGTCCTTCTCCTTCTTCGCCCATGTTTTTCACCTAGACTAGTGTATAGGAAGGCTTCGATATAAGGGATTTTGGCTTTTATATCAATAAACTATGTTGAAACGGGAGCGCCGAAATTTTTCACGTATTCAAAAATTCCCAGCATGCTTCCGACGAGCGCTTCCTCGGTGAAAATCTTGTGTTTCCTAATGTATTCAATGGCCCTTTTAACGGCGTCGTCGTGTTCAAAAATTCTTTTGCGCATCGCATTTAGGTTTTCACCCTTCTCTAGGGTTTCTTTGGCGATTCTTGCCCAAAGCTTAAGCTTTTCGGCGTAGGCTTGAAGTCTTTCTTTGGCGTTTTCAGTCTTGCCAAAATGCGTGTAGTATAGAATTGAAGGCTTTAGACTTGCCATTTTCTCCAAGGAGGCTAAAGCCATATCCAAGCGAAAGGGTGCAGGCGTGGTTGGGACAACAACGTCTATCTCGTTTAGGTAAATCCCTGCAGAATCACCTGTGAAGATGCCGTTGCTTAAAGGTTCATAAAAGCTTAGATGGTGGGGGGCATGTCCAACGGTCTCCAAAACTTTAAGCGCAACGCCCCCTCCAGCGTCCAGAACCATGCCGTCTTGCGCTGCCAAAATCTTGTCTAGGGGGATTGGTTCAGGTTTTCCATAGATTTCAGCCACATGTCCAAGAACTATTTGTGCGTGTTGCCAGAGCTTTTCTGGATTTGCAAGGTGGGACGCTCCGCGTTCATGGACAACAACTTTAGCCTTTGGAAAACGCCTAGCAACTGGTCCAACGCCTCCGCTGTGGTCCAAATGGATGTGGGAAACAGCAATATAGGCGACTTCTTCAGGTTCAACATCTAGCTTTTCTAGGCCATGGATAAGGTTATGAACCGACGATGTGGGGCCGGTTTCAACAATTATTGTTTTTTCGCCCCTTAAAATGTAGCTTGCAATGAAATTTCTCGTTCCGGCAACCTCAACATCAACCATGTAAATATGTTCGTCAACTTTCACTGGGTCCATGTTTTTCAAGCCTTCCATTTGAGGCACAAGTTTCTAGATAGGCGTGCAACAGCTTAAACATTTACATATAAAACCTTTAAGGATAGGCGGGTTTTCTATTTTTGTGGCGAATATGCTTCTTCGAGTTATTAGGAACTTGACGCTTGAAGAGGTTGAAGAACGGATTGGGCGTTTTGAACGGGCGTTTGGAGTGACCTTTGAAAAGTTTGAGGAGTTATTCCTTAAAAAAGGCTTGACGCAAAGTTTGCTGCCGCCTTTTTCGAGTGGGCTGAACTTATTGACAGTTATAAGGGCTATTTGGAAGAGGGCACATTGGACTATGTTGTTGAAGCCATAATTCCAGAAACCCTAGTTAGAGAAATAGCCTTCATCATCCGTTAGCAAACAGCAACGCTTAAAAAATAGTTAACATTTACAGAAAAGGTTCATTTGGAAAGGCGAGAAAAACATGGTCAACCTCATAATTTTCGGTCCACCCGGTTCCGGCAAAGGCACGTACGCTTCGAGACTTAAGGAAAAGCTCAACGTGGAGGTTATAGCCACAGGCGACCTTTTCAGAGAGATGATAAAGCTGGACACGCCGCTGGGCAGAAGGGTTAAGGAATACTTGGAAAAGGGGTTGCTTGTTCCAGACAACATAACGCTGGAGGTTTTGAAGGAGAATTTGGCTAAAATCCCTAAGGGGAAGGGCTTCATTCTTGACGGCTATCCGCGGACAATCTGGCAAGCTCAAGCCCTCGACGAAATTGCCAAAATAGACGCCGTGATCCACCTTGTCGTGCCGGACTGGATAATTGTTGAGCGTTTGTCTTCGAGGCGTATATGCCAAAACTGCGGCGCCATATACAATCTGCTTTTCCTAAAGCCTAAAAACGACATGATATGCGACAAGTGTGGTGGACCGCTTTACCAGCGCCCAGACGACACGCCCGAAGTTATAAGAAAACGCATCGAGGTTTATGAAGAGCAGACGCAGCCGCTCCTAGACTATTATAGGGGTAAGGGTGTGCCCTTTGTGGAAGCTAAATGTGAAAAGCTTGAAACACCGCCTGAAGTTGTCGTTGAAGAGATTTTGAAGGGTTTGAAAAAGCTGAACCTTGCATAATGCATGTTAAATGTCCAAGATAAATTTGACAACAGCCCCGTCCTTTTCCCTTGCTATTTCCATTTGGTGGTACGTGACGGCTTTAACGCCGACCTTCTGCAAATGTTTTTCGGGGTTGAACTTTTCACCCCAGATTTTGGCTTTAAGCCTAAAACCGCCATTGCTTTTACCAAGTTCCGTTATTTTAAATTTCGAGTAGAGCATGCCTTCAATTTCCGCCTTAACAAGAAGCGCCTCAAGCCAATTGTAGAGCAGCGAGTATTCGTCTTCCCCTGAAACTTCCACGTAGTCCTCAACTTCTGGATCGACTTTCTCCACGTCGGTCATGACGTCAAACATGGCGACTGCTGCGTTCTCGAAAGCCTCAGCTAAATCTTTTCCATAGGCGGCTATGTACGCGTCTGCCACATGCTCCAGAAATGTGTAGCCCTTTTGGCTCTCCATAACCTTGCCGTATAAACTATGAGGCGAGCAATGCTTTAAACTATTTGCTGCGTCCACAAAATTGGGTGATTGTTTAGAAATATTTTGGAATTTTTTGAATAGCCGCCACTGTTAGCTTCGCAGCGTTTTCAATGTCATTTAGGCTTGCAAGGGAAACGGGACTATGAATGTATCTGGTTGGCACCGATATTACGCCGCTTGGGACTCCCTCTCTGGTTAGGGCTATGCGGGCAGCGTCGGTTGAGCCGGGCAACCCTGTTTCAAGCTGATATGGTATATTGTTTTTCTCTGCCGCCTCCACTAGGAGCCTTAAAACCTTTGGATGGGTAATTAATCCCATATCTGCAACTTCTATTGCTGGTCCCTTCCGCATTTTAACCGGGGCCTCCACTTCCTTGACGCCTGGAACGTCGCCCGCCACTGTCACGTCGAGGGCTATGCCCACGTCTGGGTATATGCCGAAAGCCGCCACTGTAGCGCCTCTTAAGCCTACTTCTTCTTGTACTGTTCCGACAGCGTAGACTGTGCATTCCGTTTTCTCCAACATTTTCATGGCTTCAATCATGACTACGCATCCTACGCGGTCGTCGAAGGCTTTTCCGATGACAGCGTCGTTTCCTATGCGGGCAAATTTTATGTCGAAGCTTACGGGGTCGCCTATTTTCACGCCCATTTTTTTGGCTTCTTCTTGGTTTTCAGCGCCGATGTCTATGAAGAGCTCGTCGTAGGTCAACACTTTTTTGCGCTCCTCCTCTTTCTGGATGTGGGGTGGCTTTGAGCCAATTATCCCGTGTAATGGCCCCTTCTCAGTGTGCACAATCACCTTTTGCGCCAAAAGTATGCGGTCGTCTATTCCTCCAATCTTAGAAAACTGGAGAAAACCATCCTTAGAAATAGTTTTGACGAAAAGCCCTATCTCATCCATGTGAGCTGCAAGCATAACTTTCGGCGCGTTTTTCTCGCCCCTTTTTATGCCTATAACGTTTCCAAGCTTGTCCTCTGAAATTTCGTCCACATGAGGCTTTAGCATTTCCTTCATGATTTTCCTAACTTCATCTTCTCTTCCAGCAACTCCGCATGCGTTTGAAAGCTTCTCTAATGTTTCAACAATAGACACGCGTTCTCCCTCCCTATTAAAGATGGATACTGGATGCTAAAGCTTTATATTAAACGGTTGTGGTATTAGCTCAGCTGCTGAATCATGGGCTTTAATGTTTCGACCCTTAAAAGGGTGAAAAATTAACAGTTGGGCAATTCTCTTAAGGAAATTTACAAAAAGATTAGAACCTACCTTCATATTACGAAGGCTAGCGGAATAGCCAGAAGATACTTTGTAATGAACGGTTTCGACGGCGCCATGACAACCTTCGGCATAGTCCTTGGCTCATGGATAGCAGGAGTCGCAAAGCCTGAGATTGTTTTGCTCGCTGGTTTCGGCGCATGCCTCGCCATGGGAGTTTCGGGGTTTTTCGGCGCTTTAATGGCTGAAAAGGCCGAAAGAGAACGCCACCTTAAAGAAATGGAAGAAGCAACAAAAAACCGCGTAAACCCCATACATTATAGGGCTGCCCGCTTTGTTGTAATCTATGTAGCCCTAATAGATGGCTTGTCGCCAGCCCTAACAGCATCAATAGCCCTTTCGCCTTTCATTTTAGCGTCCATAAAACTCATCACAGTTTCAAACGCCTACACAATTTCATTGGCGCTTTCCATGGCAACCTTGTTCCTTTTAGGCATATACCTAGGTAAAATAGCAAAAGAAAATGGATGGATTTATGGCGTGGCGATGATTGCTGTGGGCGCATTAACGGCACTGACTATATTTTTAATCCAACGGTTCTTGGGCGCTTAACCACTTACGATGAAAGTTAATATTTATTTACTTAATGGGTCTTCTTGGTAAAAGGAGGCGAGAACCATTGCGTGTGTCACAGAAAATTGCCTTAACCGCAGTGTTCGCCGCTTTACATGCCGTTTTATTTCTGCCAGGAGGCGCATGGCGAAGTCTTGTCATATATTTGATGCCTATTGAAGGAATTGTGCTGGGTCCATCGGTGGGGTTTGTGGCTGCTTTGATTGGCAGCACTGTCGCCCGGTTGATTAAGCCAGATATATTTTGGATGTTTGGGATCATCGCCGAGCCAATAGGAGTGGCGGCAGCCGGACTATTGTCCAGAGGAAGATGGAAGGAAGTACAACTTATATACGGCGTAATGCTTGGAGCTTACTTTCTCCATCCCTATGGGAGAATGCTTCCCCTATGGACAGTTTTAGACTTGCTTATAGCTTTTGCACTAGTCTATCCAGTTTCAAGAATTGGCACCTGGGTTTGGGCAGGACAAGCCAAAAAGTTTGCGGCAGCCCTATTACTGATAGCCTTTGTAAGCACGGTGGCAGACTCCATGACAAGGGTTTTTCTGTTGATTCCATGTCGACTTTACGATTTCTTCGGTCTCTCATACGATGTTTTGGCTTATGAATGGTTCATCCCCGGAGCTGTTGGATCTTACATCGAAGATTGTCTTGTAAGTGTTGTGACGTTTACTGCGGGTATTCCTTTGCTGCTAAGTTTAAGAAAGGCAATGGGCTTAACTCAGCCCTTATCATAAGAGAAAAAGGGAGTATAAGATTTTAAGTTAACTGTTGTGATGCTGGTTGCTGTTTTCTGAGTTCTAGATGCTCTGTCAGTAGTAAGACACCTTCAATTATGAGGAATATTCCCAGTATGATTCCAACGAGATCTGGCACCAATATCACTATGATGCCGAAGATTATGCATAGGATGGCGAGCACCGGCTTTGAGACCGTTATGCCTATTTTTTTCAAGCCCTTTTCAACAACTTCTGTCATTTTTGTTCACCTCTTCCAAACATAAGACAATCAGTGATTTTGGCTATTCTGATATTTAAGCTTGAGCCATTTGAGCGGCATGTTTATGCCGACTATAAAAGTATATATTTGAAGGTTTGAAGTTAATATTTCTTGGGGAAGTTTGAATGGAACAGCGTAGGATAATGTCTCTTGGCCGCTCCTCGCTGGTTGTTTCGCTTCCAAAATATTGGATCGAGTTAAACGAGCTTAAACGGGGAGACGTTGTTTCAATGGCCATAAATAGGGATCGCTCTCTCGTGATTTTTCCTGGTGCCCGGAAGCAGCTGGAGCTTCCCCAAATAACGCTTCACGTTGAATCGGATAAGGACATAACTTATATTATACGCAGTATAGTTGCCTGTTATCTTAATGGTTACTCTCAGATCAAACTGGTTTCCGACAAGTTTTTCACAGTGCCGCAGCAGAAGGCAATCCGACGGATAGTTCACATGCTTTACATGCGTATAATGGAGGCAGACGCTAGGGAAATGTTGATTGCAACCCTCCTAGACGAATCTAAGGCTTCCATCGAAACTGGTATCCAACGAATATATAAGATTTCAAGCTCCATGTGCCGAGATGCCTTCACAGCCTTGAAAAATCAAGATGCAGCCCTTGCAAAATCTGCCTATGCTATGGATGACGAAGTTGACCACTTTTCATATTTCCTCCTAAGACTCGTGCGCAGAGCAGCCGTGGATCCGGCGTTAGCTAATCAGCTTGGAGTTGAGCCAATAGAATGTTTGGACTATCAGACTCTTATTCACCGCATAGAGATGGTGTCCGATCAAGCCTCAAACGTGGCTAAACATGTAATAATGCTTAACGGGGCTGGAAAGCAAATTTCAAAACAACTTCTTGAAAAAATGTATTTAGCCGGATTTGACGCGTTAGACCTTTATGATAAGGCTGTAAACGCCCTTTTAACAAAAAACGTTAAGAGCTCAATCGAGGTCATCGAGAATAAGGCTATAATAGAGAAATTGGATAGGGAGATTGCATCCTTAGCCTTTTTGAAGGAAAAGGACACAGAGGTTATTTGTGCAAGCTGTTCTATCAGGGATAGCATTCAAAGGATAGCTGAGTATGCTGCTGATATTGCAGAGATAACCATCAACCAGTCTTTTAAACCGCCTGTTTAGCGCTGTTCAGCTTTTACGCTCTTTTGAAGGATAGCTCACTGTAACGGTGAGCTTCGCTGCCGGAATTTCGCCTCTAAGGATTTTCCGCGCCAACTCCATGGCATAGTTGTAGCTGTAGACTGTTCCTTTGCCGTTTCTCCGCGCTTCTTTTAGGATTTCACGTTCAAGTTTGTATTTGAGCCTTCCAATGGTTAAGGGGCCTATGCCGAAGATTCCGGGGGCAAACTCCCTCATGTCGTCGTCGAACTTCAATCCTTCCACTCCAAGGGGCGGCACAGCGTTGACGTCGGCTATAACCTTGACAAATTTAACTTGATCCAGCATTTCCTTCGTTATTATGCGAACTCCGGCAACAGACGCACATAGTATAATGTCAGCGTTGTTTATGACTTCAATCTTCTTCTCCGGCGTTGGAGCGAAAACTCCTTCGACTTCCACTCCATATTTCTCTCGGAGTAGCGCTGACAGCTTCGCAACGTATTCGTCTCCATCCTTTCTCTCAGGGTTTGGACTTACAATCATAATCTGGCATCCAAGCTTAGCCAAAAGAATTGCTGCCACTCTGCCAACAGCACCTGTGCCGAAAACTGCTACCCGTTTGTCCTTAATGTTTCCAAGTTTGGCCTTGGCAATGGCGTCCTCAACCTTGGCCACCATGGCTGCCGCCGTGGTATATGCGCCAGCTGGATCAACTATCACGTTAGCCTGGAATGGCGGAAACATGGTTTCGCGCACAACCTTGAGGACTTCCTCTGCCTTCTCCATGTCCTTTCCACCAATGAAGAAGCATGTACGCTTGATTCCCTTTGGATCCCTTGAGAATATGGCGTCTTGCACAATTCGTTTGGCTTCGTCGGGTGTTACATCCTCGTATGGGACTACCACGCTAAATCCAGCGTCATAGGCCATGCAGATGTCAAATGGGCTGGCTCTTTTATCTGTGTCTAGGAAGAAGAGAATGTATGGTGCTTCTTCAGTAGATGTCTTAACAACCGGTTTAACTTGAATCTGCATTGATTTGAGCAAATCCTCGATTTCCGCCATTGGCGCCTTCTCTTTTGTGAAAATCAATTTTTTCGTGGGGTGAATTGTTTCTACGTCAACATCCACGGATTCCAACACCTTTTTTACGCCGTTAACGTGTTCCGGGCTCGATAGGTGCATGCATACAACTTCTGGCTTGTCTATTTTTCTTGCATTTTCAAGGATACCCATAGCAATCCAGCTTTCTCTGACTGAGAACTTTGCCTCCCGCTCCGCCTCTTCGATTTCCTGCTGTAAACATTGACCATAAGCTATTAGGTATTCTTTTTCGGTGCTGTTTTCCGGCAACTCCTCTATAGCCTTTAATATGCGGTCTCTAAGCTGTTTCTTCTCCTCTAGGAGAGAGGCTACATATCCTTTAGCGTTTTCATCCATGTCGACGGCGAAGAATGGAACGTTGAATTTGCGGCTTATCTCGGCAAGAACATTGTTCTCACCGAACTCTTTGGTTGAACGGTTTCCCAACTCTTCGGTTATAAAGTCGGGCTTAACTTCGTCTATCAGCTTTTCAAAGAAATTGCAGAAAGCCACAGAAGGCTTGAACCTTGATGATAGAATGTTTTTCGGCACGTTGTTTTGAGGCTCCACAATCCAGAATGGTTCACTGTACTCTTTTTCGACCACTAAAACTTTCAACTTCTTTCCTTCTAAGGGCGTTATTTCAAGACTTTTCATTTTTTCACCTAAAAGGGAGTAAGAAACGTAGAATATATACTTAGCCGAAATATTGCATATGTATGTTAATATCGTATATACAATTACATTAGCGAAAGGCTTCCTCAAAAATAGGGGAGTCCATCAACCGCTCCTTAACCTTAAGCTTCCCCTCCTTGGAGTGTGGTCTCCTAACAAGAGTGTCTGAGTATTTCTCTATCTCCCTTGCTTGTTCGGCAAGGTAGGATGCCACCTCTGCAATTTCGTGGGCGCAGGCGACGAGTGGAAGATATTTCTCCCTCTCTTTTTCCATGAAGCATGCTCTGGTGTTTATTTCCGCAATTTTCTTTGTCAACTCATACGCCGCCATAGCTTTTGCAAGGGCATAGGGATTTCTAAAGTCAGAATTATCTCTGATGGTGTCTGTGTCAATGATTAGTCTTGGCAATTCGAATGTTAAGCCTTCTTTGCAACATTGGATGATTCTGTCGATTTCTTGCTGAATTATTTTGTAGACGCCCGTTATTGCCAACACTTTTATCACGTTTGAGTTGAAAATTGCCATTTCAGTTGGATCTAGAAATTCTCTCCTAGCACCTATGAGGGGGTCACCCATTACAATAATGTAGCCGAACCCTTGTTTTTCAAAATCTTCTTTGAGGCGTTTTCCCGGAGCGTCAGAAATGAATATGCTTGGAACCTTCTTCTCCAATAGGATTTCCATGGCTTTTCTCGGCCCTTGAACCGCCGGGTTTGGTGAAATGAAAATAATAAAGTCAGGGTTGAAGTCGAACATTTTCGGTAGGGCTTCTGCTACCTCTTCAGCCAACATTTTCGCCCCCGTCGTTATGGTTCTGACGCTTATGTCTTCCCTGTCAGCCAACTCGTCCAACAGCAGTTCAAGCAAAGGAGCAGTCCCAATGTTTCCACATTTGAAGATGCCAACTCTAACCTTCTTCAAAGGAGACACCTTTGTCAAACCAGAAAAGCCATATTTAGAAGGCAATGTTTATAAGCATTTCAGAAAGTTGCCCAAAATCTTAACCTTTCTGTTTCACGGTTGCATTTTCCGTTAATGTTGGAATCCTTCTTTCAATAGCTGTGTAAATTAGGCAGCCAAAACCAATACTTATGCATCCTTGAATGGCATTAAAGACTCCTGTAAGAGAAAGATAGATTAATGGAATTTCCTTATAGCTTGTCGGGATTGGCATTATTCCGAAGTAGATTAATGCAAAGTTTGCGACAGTCATCACTAAAACCCTTGTTATAATGCCGAAGAGAATGGCTGCTGGCAGCGTGAACCGTTTGGCTATCTTAAACCCTATAAACATGCCGAGAACCGTTGAAAATTCTGCGATTCCTTTCATTAAAGCGCTGATGATCTTTCCGCTGCGAGCCAGTATGGCGAGAACAGCAATGCCAGACGTGAAGGCTCCAGAAACCAAACCATACAGTAGCAGAGATAAAACGATGGGCACCCCTGTAAAGTCAAATACTAGAAATTCAAGCCCCGGAACTGGAAATGGAATTTTCAAACCGGAATATTTCATTGCATAGTCGAAGACAACCACTAATGCGGCTAACACAATCACGCCGGCTAGTGTCTTTGTGGTGATTTTCATTTGGAGGCTCCTTTGGCTGTGGCTTGTTTTTTCGTTGAAAGTTTGATTAGGAGGTTTAAGGCGTTTTGTTCAAGGCTTGAGTCTTTTGTTGTGATGGCTCCGGCTTTTTCCGCTGCGGAGAAAATTTCTTCGCCCCTTTCTGTGCGTATAATCGCGAAAGTCCAGCCTTCCAGTCCCAGTCCTCCTACGGATATGTCTGCAAACTCTGAGCTGAAGTCTGCGCAGAAGTGGCAGCTTTTTCTCGCGTATTGCTTTGCCTCTGCAAGGGGTATTGCCACGGTTTCAGAGTCCAGCGTGACAAGCATCTTGCCCTTAATGTTAATTTTTTTGATGCGGTGTGGGTCTATGCCGAGTTTTCCACGTATATGATTTTCCATGAGCCCTTCATAGATGAAGCATTCGGAGCAAGCCAACCCTATCAGAAGCTTTAGCGGTGTGATGTATTTTTTGAGTCCAGCCAGCTGCATTTTTCTAATGGCGCGGATTTGGCACGGGGTTCCAACAAATGCTACGCTGTTTTTCTTTTGTTCAATTGCCTTTGCCATTGCGAGAATGTTTGGCGAGTAAAAGTATTTTGTTCCGGCGGACTGCAAAATTTCCTCTGCTGTTGTGGCGAGGATTGGACGAGGGAAGAAAGGCTTTTCTTTCTCGCTTTTTGCAACTATTGCACTGTCTATCAATTTGTTCTTTAAGGCGAATAGGAGTATGGCTGTCACCGCCCCTCCGTCTTGGCAAACCTCCAGAATTTGGCTGTCCACTGCCCGCGCCAAGACAAGCCGCTTATACACTCCGAAAGCTTCATCGGTTTTTCGTTCTCTGTTAAAAACAAGGTTTTCGATTGTGGATGATGGAAACTCGTATTGGGGACATGCATGTGCGCATATCCCGCAAACATTGCACTCCTTCACCAAGTTGGGCTTCTCGTTGGCGTATTCTAGGCAGTTAAATGGGCAGACAAGCACGCATGTGCCGCAGCCAACACACCTTCCAGCTTCAACAACCGCTTTACCTATAGACTCTTCAAAGCTTACTTTAACCGGCTTCATAATAGGCGGTTTTAGAGTTTAGACAAATAAATAGTTTTAGGCGTTTTGGACCCTTTCACGTGCCTTTTCAAGGTTTGACAGCGAAAACTCTTAAAGCAGAATTTGCAATATTCAACGGCTAGGTTTCAAATATGTTGCACGGCGAAACCAAACTGGAAATGGTTGGATACGACGAAAAAGACAAGTTTGGACCATGCTTCATAGTTAAGACGCCTAAAGACCACACGGTGAAAGTTGCAGACACCTTCGCTGAAATGTTCCCATTGTGGGCTGGAAGAGTGCTCATAACAGCCGACAACGAAAAATGGGCTTTAACCGCCGCTGAAGTAGCCACCGGCTTCGCCACGAGCGTTATCATGGCGCCTGCAGAGGCCGGCGTGGAGGGGCTAGTGCCGAAAGAGAAAACTCCAGACGGACGGGTGGGCGCCCTAATCCAAATTTACAACCGCAGCCGTTTCGACTTAAAAGCCCAAATGATGCTGCGTATAGGCCAATGCATAATGACTTGTCCAACCACGGCGGCTTTCGATGCTCTTCCCAACGCTAAAAGGAGGCTGAAGGTTGGGAGAAGCCTCCGCTATTTCGGCGACGGCTTCCAAAAGAAGGGCGTCGTCGGCGGGAGGAAGGTTTGGCGGATCCCCGTGATGGAAGGCGAATTTGTTGTTGAAGACTCCTTCGGCGCTGTTGAAGCCGTTGCAGGTGGAAACTTTCTCATATTGGCGAGAGATAAAATGGCTGGGCTTCAAGCAGCTGAAGAAGCTGTAAAAGCCATCAAAAACGGTGCAAGCGAGGTTATAATGCCCTTCCCAGGTGGGGTCTGCAGGTCTGGGTCTAAGGCGGGCTCCCTAAAGTATAAGCTTAAGGCTTCGACAAACCATCCGTTCTGTCCAACCCTCAAAAAGGTTGCGGCTGACTCTCAGTTGCCGGAGGACGTGAACTGTGTTTACGAGATAGTGATTAACGGTTTAACCCTTGAAGCGGTTAAGAAAGCTATGGGTGAGGGCATAAAAGCCGCCATAAACGTTCCCGGTGTTTTGAGGATTTCCGCCGGCAATTATGGTGGGAAACTCGGCCCCTACAAGGCTTTTCTGAAAGAAGTTTTAGGGTTATCCTAACCCTTATTAATCACCATTCTATTTTTGGTTTTGTCAAAGGGCGCAAATCGCCCTAAAATTAACCCTATGCAAGTGAAAGAGGCTTTGAGCACCCCTAGAAAAAGAACATCTCTTGAACTTTTCAGGTTAAAAAAGATATTGAACATGCTGGCCAGCAAGGAGGGGCGGGGTACAGAGCTTATTTCGCTTTACATTCCGCCTGGAAAACAGATAAGTGAAGTTATGAATATGCTTAGGGAGGAGTATGGCACTGCCTCCAACATAAAGTCCACTACAACCCGCAAAAACGTTCAAGACGCCATAGTCAAAGTGCAGCAACGCCTAAAACTGTTTAAGGAAACCCCGGAAACTGGGCTTGTAATTTTCTGTGGGGCGGTGCCCCAAAACGGCGCTGGAACCGAGAAAATTGAAACCTACGTGATAATACCGCCAGAACCAATAAACATTTACCTTTACCGATGCGACTCCCGCTTCCACACGGAGCATTTGCAGGAGCTTCTTCGCGAAAAAGAGGCTTATGGCATAATTCTCATAGATGCGACGGCGGCAACCCTTGCAGTTTTGCAAGGTAGAAGGATTGAAATAGTGCGGGAGGTAACCTCTGGCGTTCCAGGCAAAACCAGGGCGGGAGGGCAGTCCGCTAGAAGGTTTGAAAGACTTAGAGAAATGCGTCTCCAAGAATATTTTCGGCGGGTGGGCGAGCACGCCAACGAAGTTTTTCTGCCAATAGAAAACCTTAAGGGCATAATTATAGGCGGGCCGGGTCCAACTAAATATGATTTTGAGAAGGGCGACTACTTAAACTACCAGCTGAAAGAGAAAATCATAGACACTGTTGACACGGCTTACGTGGATGAGCAAGGCGTTAAAGAGGTTGTGGACAAGGCGCCCGAGATCATGCGGAAAATCCGCTACATAGAGGAGCGCCAAATAATACAGCGGTTCCTTTACGAGATAGGCCACGACACGGGTTTAGCCACATATGGTGAGGAAGCAGTGAGAAAAGCCCTTGAAGCGGGAGCGGTTCAAACGCTACTATTATCTGAAGGCTTGGACATAGCCCGCGTAAAAATAAAGTGTAGTGCATGCAGCTACGAAGAACAGCAAACGGTTAGGGGACCAATGCTAATGAGTTTTGAGCAAAGCCTCGTTGGGAAACCATGCCCAAAATGTAAGGCTCCATCTCTGAGCATTGTCGACAAACAAGAGCTTATAGAGGACTTTGCCAAACTAGCCGAATACACAAACACGGAAGTAGAAATAATATCTGACGAAACTGAAGAGGGGCAGATGCTCAAAAACTCTTTTGGCGGAATAGCCGCAATCCTACGCTTCAAACTTCAAGAGTAGAGAGCTGCATTTGTGGATATTAGGGAACCTCATATCGCCACATTACTGTCTCGTTTGGAGACAAAATATATGCGTCAGCGCCGACGTTGCCAAGTTTCCATTTACCGTCGGCGGGGTCCCAGTAATACCACATCCAATATTTGTTTCCACTGTTCCAAACGTTGTTTATAGCTTCTACAAAAAACTTGCCTGGGCTTTGATATTCATAAGGCTTGGCGACTACGACAGCTACTCTTTGGGTTGCGCTTAAAAGGTCGCATCCTGCAAGCACGATGGTGCCGTTGTGCCAGACTATTGTTCCATTCCATTCTTCATAGTTTATGCATATGTTGACGCGCATAACCTGCCCTTCATATTCTTCAAGTTTTGCAAGCAGGTTTTGATACTCCATGTAGTAGTATCCGGCGATTAATCCCACGAGCGCGAGGGATGTCAACCATCCCAAGCCGAATATTATGAGGCTTCTTTTGGAGAATTCCATAAACACTCACCTGACAGTTTACTTATAATTCTAACTAGGATGAAAAATGCGCCGCCGAAAAATGCGACGTTTGAAGCTATGTGGATCGCTGTGAACCATGCGCCTTGAATCAAGGCGACGATTATTGGGACTCCGGAGGGTAAAGCCCACCCAACATTCGTGATTACATCGTATATCAGCGTGAGAAAGGCTGCGAGAAATGAAACCTCCAACCTCAAAACTTTTGTTGGACTAGCCACATTGTTGGGGTTTCCGCCTAAAATTTTGCGATAAAATCCGCCTGTGAAACCTATCAGAGCCATTCCAGCCATTTGGAAGGGCATTATTATTCCGGCGAAGCCCCATGATGAGAAAAAGCCGTTTATAAACATTGTTAAGGCACCTACTAAAGCTCCAAAGCCGGCGCCAAACAAAAAGCCGACTAAAAAAGAGATGAGGGATGTGGTTTCAACGTTTGGCGGTCTTGGGGTTAACTGTATTCCAACGCAGAGGGCGGTCATAACTGCCAGCAATGCGGTGTGTTTGCAGTTCATTTCGTTAAACCCGCCAGTTTTCAGCGCAAGCTTTCCCGTCATTTTTCTATCCATTTGCAGTGTTAGTGTTATCCGAACTGTCCGTTGGGTTTGTGATGATTTTAACCTTAATTTTGTCGCTTCGTATATACCCGGCCTTTTCAGCCCAAACGGACGGGTCATATTGCACCGTTATGGTTACATAGCCTGTTGAATTGGTTGTGTATCTCCTGTTTAAGAAGCGGACGGTTGCTCCTTCAAGAGGCTGCCAACTGTTGCTTGTGTCGTTGTAGTAGGCGACAAATACTGTTATGTTTTCTCCCACGTGCACCTCGGTCTTGTCCACCCATATTTTCAGCGGCATGTCCGTCCAATTGCCATAATAGATTAGCAGTTCTCTGTGGGGCGGGCTTGGAGGCGACGTAACGTTCCATTCAAAGTCAGCCATGCCGACGTAAGGCATATGGTAGTCTACACGGTACATCCAACCAGATAGGCCGGCGGCTTCCTGTCCAGCTATGTTGTAGACATATATGCCATAGGCCGTTTGTCTAACCTTGTAGGTGAAACGGCCGACTTCAGCGGCTTTGTCTAAAGCTCCTAGCGCCGTTGGCTTTGGCAGATAATGTGATTGACCGGTGTCGTCAATTATTATGGATGCTGCCACGAAGACTTTGCGCCGCCAAAGGGTTGCCCATTTCCCTTCAATTCTCACGTATATTGGTAAGCCGTTGGTTGGATACTGCCTCAAACATAAGGCGACTACAGCGTAGCTTGTCATAAGCGCTTTATTGGCTGGCGTGGTTTCCGTCCAGTTAAAAGAGCCGTCTGCGTTTTGAAGACTTAACAAGTGGTCGATTACGCTGTTGTTGTCTATTTTCCAGTCTGCCGGGTTTTGTCCAACGCTGCAGATAGCGCCTATAGCCCAAGAGTCAGAGGCGCTGTTCACTAAGCCCCAGCTTGAAAATCCCCCGTTGGACTGCTGTTGACTTTTCAGGTACTGCAACGCTTTCATAATAGTGCTTGTTGAATTGTCTTCGCCAGCAGCGATTAAAGCCATAACTGCCGCAGCTGTGTCATCTACGTCGCTTGTTCCGCCGACAGCCCAGCTCCAGCCTCCATCAGCGTTCTGGTGATTTTTAATAAAGCTGACTGAGCTTCGAATTATCGTTGAGTTTGCGGCTTCGCCTGCTGAAACCAGCGCCATGACGCCCCAAAAGTCGTCATTCAACTGCGATTCGCTTCCAATCTGGCCGTTTTTAAAGAAGCCTTTAAGAATTTCAACATAATTTGTGCCACCTATGTTTCTTGGATCTTCACCAGCCGCTGTCATCGCCAAAATGAACCTTGCAACATCCGTGGGAATATTCAAGTTTAGCTGACCTCTATTCTCGATTAAATATTCGACCAAGGATTTTCCGGCAGACTTTTTCCAGTTATGGGGGTCTTCGCCAGCGGCGGCAACTGCCATAGCCGCCCAACAAGATGTCGCAAAATCCGATATTTTACCATCAGTTCCCTGAACGCTTTTCAAGTAGTTAAGGGCTTTCGATAAGGGGCCATCACTGCCAAGAACAGTCACTGTTCCAGCGTTGGGAGCACCCTCAACACCACCAACATTACCACCTTCATTACCGT
>CAZZMT010000129.1:0-64197 GCA_964655395.1 uncultured Candidatus Bathyarchaeia archaeon
ACCTATGTTGAGCCTAAGGCTTACATGCATGTTGGTTTTTCAAGGCTTCGTCTGGGTTATGGGGGTATGCCAAGCCACGAGGAAATCCGCGAATTCGCCCTTCAACTTGCAAAGGCAACGGGATACAAAGTTATTAATGAATCGGAGGAAAGCCGCGTCGTACTCTTGAGCAGACTTGAAAAGCCTATAAAGTTCTCTTCTGATTAAAAATGTTGGTTTACTTGTCGAGTTAACGGAGAAAAGGTTTAAATAAAACACTTTTCATTTCAAAGCAGTCTCAAAAGCCTCTGTGAGGTGCAAGCATGGTTAGTGAAGGAAGAGGAAGACTGTTTAGAAGGAAAGACGGGAAATACCTAATATACTTGCCAAAAGATTTGGCGGAAGACAGCATGTTCCCATTTAAAGGCTCAGACTCTATATTCGTCAAAGTCAGCTTCAAAATTGGAGATGACAAACTAATAATAGAGCGTTGGCCAGAACAAGAAAAACAGCAAAGCACTTAAAGAAGGACAACCCCACACCAGCGCCCACCCCCCAACCTTTTGGCAATAATAAAAAATAATGGCTCTGTTCATATTCTTTAGGTAAACAGTGAGCGAAAGGCATGGTCTCCCTGAAAGCTGTTTTAAAGCGGATTAGAAGGGAGCTTAAAGAAAAAGAGAAGGTTCGGGACAAGGTTCAAGCCGACATGCGGAAAGTTACAAGTGTTTCTAAGCAGGCGATACTCTTGATTCACCAGAAAAGGTTTAAGGAGGCTAGAAAGCTTCTTGAAAGGGCAAAAGAGATTATTTTGAAACTTAACGGGATGGCAAAGGATCATCCAGACATAATCCATAGCGGTTTATACGAGGTTGCCCTCCAAGAATACGCGGAAGCAAACATTTTCTTGACGCTTATCGAAGAGGGGAGGTTCATCACGCCAGCGGAGATTAATGTGCCATCTGTAGATTATGTGCTTGGACTCGCAGATGTTATAGGCGAATATAGACGTTTGGCTCTAGACGCCCTTAGGGAAGGTGACGTAAAGAAAAGCGAGGAATGCTTGCGGGTTATGGACGAAATCTATACTGAACTTATGGCGATGGATGAAGCCTACATGCTTGTACCCGGCCTTAGAAGAAAATGCGACATTGCAAGAAAAATCATCGAAACCACGAGGGGCGACATAACCCACGAGGCGCGGAGACAGTCGCTTGAAAAACATATGAAGAGGCTTGAAAAACTTGAGAAACGTTTTGAAGCTCTTGAAAAAGGAAGATAAATGAACTTTGCAGGTTTAAAACCCGGCTTTTCTATGGAAAAGGCACATAAAGCACAGCTTCACCTTTCAGGGCTCATTGTTTTTGAGGATAGGCTTCCAAGGGAAATCCGTTATGTTGCAGGTGTTGACACGGCTTATGTTGGCGATTTGGCGATAAGCGCCACCGCTGTTCTTGATTTTAAAAACCTAAACCTTGTCGAAGCTCAAACAGCCACTCGCAAAGTCGCCTTCCCCTATGTTCCAACGCTTCTCTCGTTTAGAGAGTTACCCCCAACACTTGCGTGTGTTAAGAAGCTGAAAGCTCAGCCAGACGTGTTTCTTGTGGATGGGCAGGGGTTTGCGCATCCCTACCGTTGTGGTTTTGCAAGCCATTTTGGCGTTGTTTTAGGCAAACCCGCCATAGGTGTTGCAAAAAGCAGACTTGTAGGTGAAGTTGAGCCCTTCCAAAACAAGGACTTTGTATATCTTAGGGATAAAGGCGAAATCATTGGCGCTGTTTTGAAGACTGCCGCTGGGAAGGTTCTTTACATAAGTGTTGGGCACATGGTTTCGTTGGAAACTGCTGTAAAAATTGTTAGGCATTGTATAAAGCGTGGTGGTGTTCCGGAACCCATACGTTTAGCGCATGAGATGGCAACCGCTGAAAGAAATAGAATTGCAAGGGGCGGATAGCCTTAAAAGGGGACACGGCTAAGGATAATGTTCTAGACGGTTAAGCGGACGTGTAGGGGTTGCTTCATCCGAAAATTAAGGTTTTAGTGGAGAAAATCCGCGACAAAAACCTTCGGAGGAAGGTTGCTGAACTTCTTGAAAACCCAACCTTTGAGGTTGAAGGAAAAGTTTACAGCGGTTTACCCCTTGACGTTTCGCCGGCAGGCTTGTCGCATCATCACTGTTATCCGGGTGGCTACGTGGAGCATGTGGTTTCCACTGCTAATTTGGCTTTGGCACTGTGCAATTCTGTTGAGAAAGTTTACCGTGGCAAAGTGAACCGCGACATTGTTTTGGCGGGTGTACTGCTTCACGACGTTTTTAAGCCCCTAACCTACACGGTCAGTCAAAACGGCAGTTATAGCACAACTGGCTTGGCTGACTACATGGACCACCTGTCCATTGTCATTGCGGAGCTTGTTCGAAGAGGCTTCCCATTGGAGCTTATCCATGTTGTTTCCGCCCACCATGGAGAATACGGCCCCATAAGACCGCACACCGTTGAGGCTTTGATTTGCCACTTGGCGGATTTAATGGACTCGCGTTTGAATGGCGAAGTCTTAAACGCTGCATCCTACCTTGTTAAGAAGGCTACTGGTGAGGAGCTGCCGGGTTTAACTTCGAAGGAGGCTTTCGAAATAATTCGTTCGAAGGCTTTCGAAGGCTTGAAGGGTGTGGCAAAAACCGTTGAAAAAATAAAGAAGAGGCGAACGGCACGCAAAACTTAAAAGCTGTACTGCACACGACAATTTCGTGATGCCCATGACGGAAATAACCTTCGAAGAATTTCAAAAACTTGACATGCGCATTGGAAAAGTTATAGAGGCAAACCATATTCCCGGCTCCCGAAACCTCATAAGAATGATTGTGGATTTCGGAACAGAAAAACGCCAAGCTGTAGCTGGGCTTCTGCAATGGTATAAACCAGAAGACCTGGTGGGCAAAAAATACGCTTTTATCCTAAACCTTCAGCGGAGAAAATTCATGGGTGTCGAGTCCCAATGCATGATTTTGGCGGCCGAAGACGACAAAGGCAACGTGGTGGCAATACAACCAGAAAAGGATATTGCCGAAGGAAGCAGAATCCACTAAAAACCTTTTCAGCCCAAGAGCTTGTTTATCTCCGCAGCTTTTTCCTTGCTTTCCGCAATGTATTCAACCATTTCAGGCGTTAGGTCAAGCCATTTGGCGATCCCAGCAGCCATCTCCACATTGTTCCTGAAAATTATCCTCAGATAGGGTAGAACCTCTTTTGAGGCTCTTGTGGCGGATATGTGGCATCTCCGTTTTATTTTTCGGCCGATCTCCAACTGTATGGTGCGTTCTTCCTTCGACCTCGATAGGGCTTGTATGCGTTCTGGAAAATGGAAAGGCGTCCAGCCAGACGTTTTAGTGTTGACTCTCGCCATGGCGACGCCTGCAGTCATAAAGTCAATTACGTAACGTATGAAACTCCAGTCTTGGGTTCTTTTTATTCTTCCACGGTAAACGTCAGCCATGGAAAGGGCATCCATAGCCCTTGCCAAGTCGTGTGGGTCGGTAAGGTGGTTTGGAACGTTCTCGTATATCCATTCAAAAAGCATGTCCACGTCCACGTCCGCCATGTTGACGGCGCGTTTAGCACCGTCGCATGTTTTTCCATAAATTATCATGCGTAGAACCGTGAAAATCGTTTCTTGGCGGTCTCTGAAGCCGAGCCAAGCGACATCCTCATAGGTTAGGTGTTTCTTTCCCTGAGCCAAAGCTTGAAGGTCTGTCACTGCCGAGCGGATGTCGCCTTCAGAACGTTGAGCTATAAACTTTAACGCGTTTTCCTCAGCGTCTATGCCTTCTTTTAGGCATATAGCCTTCAAATACCTTAAAACCTCGGTTGTTGAAGGCTTTTTGAACTCTATCATGAGGCAGTGGTTGCGGAGGCTTGTAAACCTCGGGTCGAAGGCGTTGTTGGCGATAAGCACTATGGGGCACTGGGCGGTTTGTATGATCTCTGTTATGGCTTTAACTCCGCCTTTGTCCGCCGTTCCAGTTAAACCGTCAAGCTCGTCGAAGAGGATGATTCGCCTAGCCCCAAACAGTGAGCCGTACTGTGATGCAAGCCCGGCGAAGCGTTTTACGGCTTCTTCTGTGCGGTAGTCGCTGGCGTTTTTCTCAACTAACTCCATTTTGAAATCGTTGGCCAAAGCCTCCACAGTGACTGTCTTGCCAACGCCAGGAGGCCCATAAAGAAAGGCGGCTCTTTTGGATGGTATGCCCTTTTCCCATGATTTTATCCATTCAACAAACCTTTGAATAGCTTCTTTGTTGCCGACAACTTCTTTCAAGGTTTTTGGCTTGTACTTAACAGTCCACGGTAAATACACATTCTACACCTTTTTGGCGCCCTTAACTTCGTAGGCGGCCTCCACAAGTCTGGCCAGCAAAGCACTTAATTGGACCTCTTCGTCTGCCCCTTCCACAAGCCTATAATCTATTTCGCCCACAATGTCAGCCAGCTTTATCTTCCATGGTTCTGGAATGTCCAGCCTAAAGATTTCCGTGTGGATTTGGCGGATTATGTCGCTTCCAGCCACACCATATTTCTGAATCATTTCGCGGAGTTGTTTTCGCGCTTCTATAAAGTTGCCTTTCATGGCCGTTTCAATCATTTTCCGTACATCCGCCGGGTTGGCCCTTCCAGCAATGGAGTAAACCACTTTGGCGTCTATGGGCTTGCCCAGCGAGGCAGCGGCTTGCAGAGTGTTTATGGCTCTTCGCAAGTCTCCGCCGCAAACCTCGTAAATGGCGTCTAACCCCTCGTCGAGAAGCGTCACGCCCTCATTTTTAGCTATGTACCGCAAATACTTGTCTTGTTCCTCCCGCGGCAGATAAGTAAAGCGGAAAGGTGCACAACGAGACTGTATGGGCTCGATTATTTTGCCGCTGTAGTTGGCGCACAATATGAAACGGCATGTCTCAGTGTAGCGTTCCATGGTTCGCCTTAAGGCTTGCTGGGCGTCCGCCGTCATGTTGTCCGCCTCGTCCAAAATCATTATTTTAAATGGAATTTCGCCTATGGAACGAACCCTAGCGAAAGTTTTGACCGTTTCCCGCACCACGTCGATACCTCTCTCGTCGCTGGCATTCAACTCCATAACGTATTCGCGGTAACCCTCGCCGTAAAGGTCTCTGGCCAAACAAAGGGCAGCCGTGGTCTTGCCAGTTCCCGGTGGTCCGGCGAAAATGCAGTGAGGCACATTTTTGGCTTTGACAAAGCTTTTAAGCCTTTCCACTATCTCTTTCTGGTTCACCATTTCGTCCAATGTTTTAGGCCTATACTTTTCAGCCCACATCTCAAAACTCAATTGGGATCCTCCTATGCTTTTCATATGAGACAAGCCAATAAATACTTATTCGATATTGCAATAGACGGTTTATTGTAAATCTTACAAAGTCCTTTGATGTACTGAGTTTTAATTTTCATAGCGTTGGGGATAACGCTTAAATTTCGCTAAAGTCTATCTCGTGTGGTTTTGCATTGAGGTGAAAAGGGGCATGACGGAACGCGTCTTTAGAAACAGCTCGTACCTGAACGGGAAATCAACAACCGGAACAACAACTAGAGTTAAAGATACAAGCCCGACAAGCGGCATGTGCCCAATATGCGTCCGCGACTGCCCAGTACTCTGTGAAATAGGATTGTCGGCTTTTAGAGGAAGGGAAGCCCTCTATCCGGAGCCCGTGCAGTTCGGCTTCAGCACCGCTGGAGCCTTGAAAGACTTCGGCTTGGACTGGTCCCACTTCAACATACAAGCAAGCCTCTTTGAAGTTCATGGCATAGAAGAAAACTCAGACCTTGCACTTTTCCCAAACGTAAATATAGAAACCAAGATTGGGGGCATACCGCTTAAAGTTCCCGTACTGTGCGGCGCTTTCGGCTCCACCGATGTCGCGAGACTAAACTGGGAGGGGTTAGCCATAGGCACAGCCCTTTCAGGAGCCATGATAATTGTTGGGGAAAATGTATGCGGCATGGATCCCGAAGCCCAATTCACAAACGGTAAAGTAACCTACTCAAAGGAGTTAAAACGCAGAGTTGACATCTTCAGAAAGTTCTGGGATGGAAAATACGGCGAAATAGCCGTCCAAACAAATGTTGAAGACCAGAGGCTTGGCGTGGACGTCTACGCCATCTCAAAGTTAGAGGTCAATGTTATAGAGCGGAAATGGGGGCAAGGCGCAAAAGCCATAGGAGGCGAGGTTCGCGTAAGAGACCTTGAAAAGGCAATAATGCTAAAGAAAAGAGGCTACGTAGTGATCCCGGACCCGGAAGACCCGGCGGTGCAACAAGCCTTCAAAGACGGAGTTTTCAAATCTTTTGAAAGACACAGTAGGGTTGGCATACCCAAAGAAAAAGACTTTGTAGAGGATGTTGAATGGTTGAGAAAGCAAGGGGCAAAACATGTAACCCTCAAAACAGGCGCCTACAAACCGTCGGCAGTGGCATACACCATGAAAATAGCTTCAGAAGCAAAAATCGACGCCGTGTACTTCGACGGAGCTGGAGGTGGCACGGGCATGAGTCCGGTTCCCATGATGGATGAGATGGGCATACCAACAGTTTACCTAGAAACCCTAGTGCTCAAATGCGCCCAAATACTAAAAAAGAAGGGCCGTTACGTGCCAGACATTGTTATGGCTGGAGGCTTTATAAATGAAACCCAAATTTTCAAAGCCGTAGCCATGAGCAACTTCGGAGACGGTCCATTTGTAAAAGCTGTTTTGATGGGTCGTTCGCCTCTAACTGCTGTAATGAAAGCAAGCTACTTTAAGCAACTAGCTGATGAGGGAAGACTGCCTAAGGCTTTTGCCGAAAAATTTGGCACAACTCCGGAGAAATTCTTCATAGCCGTTCCGGAACTTAAGAAGAAGTATGGCGAACGATTCAAGGAAATTCCATGGGAAGCCATAGGCCTCTACACATACCTAACGGATCGCATAGGTGTTGGTTTAAAACAGCTTTTGGCTGGCGCCAGGAAATGGCGACTAGACCTAATAGACAGAAATGACCTAATGAGCTTATCGGAGCTCGCAGCCAAGGTAACTGGTATTCCGTTGGCTCACGAGGCAGAGGCAGACGCCATCGAAAGAATTTTAGATTAAAACTTACTCCCATTTTCTCTTTCTAAAAGAAAAGAAGCCTTAGAGCCTTATACCTTAACAACGACGCAAACTTGCAAGGTTTTAAACTTCCCTATCGCTTTTCCTAGACTACACTTTTTATATCCGCCCCACTAGAAAATAGTGAATCAGCGGAAGGGGAGCCTATATTGCAGGGAGGCATCATCGGCAAGATTAAAGCGTTAGACTTCATTTTTGAAAATTCACAAGTAAGGGTTATCGCTAACCGAAACTGTCCGGAAATTAAGCTTGCAGGATTAACGGTAGGTCCATTTGAAGAGGGAAACGAGTATGAAGTCCTGTATTGGGTGGCGCGGGAGCTTGAAAAATTCGGAGTGGTCCGTTTTCGAGGCGAGGATCTGCTTGATTCAGTCAAACTTTACAAGATTCACTGGAAGGAACGCGTCCAAACAGCTGGCCAAATTTCCGACCTTCCAAAGGATTTTTATCCCAAGCTTCGCAGGCTCCTCGCGGGTCTAAAAGAGGAGGCAGCAAAAAACCCGGAAAAAGTTCGCGAATATGAGAAGGCGAAACAGTTGGCAACGGACATTGTTAGCATGAGGCTGAAGAAAATAGTTTCCCTAGCGTCCGCACCAGCCCAGACGGAACATGTTTTAAAGAACCTTACAGCCGAGGAGAGGCTCCTTTACGATAAGATTTACATGCTTGTCAATAAATGGAAGACTCACTTACTAGAGTTTGAAGAAAAAGCAGAGGAGAAGGAAAATGACTGAACTAGAGGTGACAGATCCCCAAGAACGTTTCCTAGAACTTTTTAAGACAGAGAAATACCGCCAAAGAATTTCACAGCTTGCAGTTTCTGGCAAAACATCACTGATTGTTGATTTTGAAGACATTTTAACCTTCGATCATACACTGGCAGAGAGGCTCATAGAAAAACCAGAGGAATATTTGAGACATGCGGACAACGCAGCGCAAAACCAGCTCGCCATAGAGGCCCCGGAATACGCGGAAAAACAAAAAGTGACAGTTAGAATTGTTGGGTTGCTGGAGCCCACGCCACTACGGAAACTTGGCGCGGCCCACATTGGAAAACTTGTAATGATTGAAGGCATCGTTGTACGTTCAACACCCGTCCGCCCAATGGTGATGCGGGCAGCCTTCAAATGTCGCGGATGCGGAGAGCCAACCTTCGTAGACCAGTCCGGCCCATTTTTGAAGGCTCCTTTTGCATGTGCAAACCCTCAATGTAGAAGGAAAGGCCCCTTCGACTTTGTGCAGGAAGAATCCACGTTCATTGATTCGCAAGACCTACGCGTGCAAGAGCGCCCCGAAGACCTTCCACCCGGACAGCTTCCGCGAACACTACATGTAAAGCTTGTTGGAAGTGAAATTGTTGACGTTGCCAGACCCGGCGATCACGTTTCCATTGTTGGAATTGTCCGGGCGGCAGCTCCATCCATGCCGAAAGTTGGAAAACTCCGCGTTTTTGCACTGCATCTAGATGCAAACTCTATCGAGGTTTTGGGAAAAGAACCTGAAGCCACGTTGCCAACCCCAGAGGAGGAGAAACAAATCCTGGAATTGGCCAAGGACCCGTGGATTCATAGGCGGATTATAAACTCAATAGCTCCTTCTATATATGGTTATGAACACGTTAAAGAGGCGATAATGTACCTTCTCTTCGGTGGCGTCTCGAAAAGTCTTCCAGACATAAACATAAGGGGTGAGCTGAACGTTCTCTTGATAGGCGACCCTGGAACAGCAAAGTCCCAGCTACTGCAGTATGTGGCGCGGGTTGCCCCAAGAGGACTCTATACCTCCGGTCGTGGAACCACAGCGGCTGGCTTAACGGCAGCAGTTATACGCGAAAAAGGCGGTGGAATGAGCCTTGAAGCCGGAGCCCTCGTGCTGGCTGACAAGGGAATAGCGTGCATCGACGAAATAGACAAAATGCGCCCAGAAGACCGTGTGGCTATTCATGAAGCCATGGAACAGCACACGGTTTCTGTGGCGAAAGGCGGCATAGTGGCAACTTTAAACGCTAGAACAGCAATTTTGGCGGCTGCCAACCCGGCTTTGGGAAGATATGAGCCGCGAAGAACAATAACGGAAAACATTTCGCTGCCCGTCACCATTCTTTCAAGATTCGACCTCATATTCGTGTTGAGAGACGTGCCAAACAAGGAAGTTGATGGAAAAATGTCAGAGCACATCCTTGAAATCCACAGAAGAGGCGTAAGTCCCACAGAGCCTCCGATATCGATAGAACTTTTGAGAAAGTACATAAGCTACGCAAAAACCATAAAGCCCGTTCTAACCGAAGAGGCAATGCAACGAATAAAAAACTTCTATTTAGCCATGCGGACTGCAAGCGAGCCAGAGGGCTCTCCCATAGCCATAACAGCCCGCCAACTTGAATCGCTTATACGTATAGCTGAAGCCAGAGCCAGAGCCGCCCTCCGCACCGAGGTTTTAGCCGAAGACGCTGAGGCAGCCATAAACATAATGAAAAAGTCCCTTGAAGAAGTTGGCATAGACTTTTCCTCTAAAAAAATCGACATAGACTTGATAATGACTGGCAAACCGAAAAGCCTCAGAGATAAACTGCAAATACTGCTTTCGGTGCTGGCGGAAATGGAAAGGGAAACAGGCATGGTTGAAAGGGTAGCTTTAATCAACAGACTCGAAGCCGAATACAACATTCCAAGGAATGAAATTGAACGCCTAATCATGCAGCTGCTGCGTGAAGGAACAATCTACGAGCCTAGGGAGGGCTACTTAAAGAAGACATAGAAAAATGTTGCAGCGTTATTGAGCAGCCTCCACGTTGGCTTCGACATAGTACTGAGCGTTCGCAGTAAACACCGTTATGCCGACAGTTCTGCCCACATCATTAGACGCTATGCTGTCCGGATCCTCTATATACAAGACCATAGTCCAGCCGGACTTTAACGTTAAATCGTTGGACGCTTTCTCAAAGGTTTCGCCATCCGAAAGATACCCAAATATCTGCTTCCACTGAGTCGTCGTCATGTTGCTTGGCTTAACCATGGTTACATTTAAGTCCGCTGAAACCGTAACGGTGTTTGTCCTCCAATAGTATACTTTTGACCATGGAGATTCTTGACCCCGCACCGATATTTTGTCAATTACCACGTCTCTGCCACCAGTGTTCAAAATAACCAGCGCCGCCACAGCCCAGCCTTGGCTTGCACTGTACCACACGTGCTGTTTTGTTAGATGCAACGACTCCTCCTGCACCCTTGTCGTAACCACGTTCACGGCGTAAAACGTTACAATTGTGGCTAGCAGAACTGAAACCACCAGTATTATTAGGGTAGTTACTACGACGCTTAAACCAGTCCTATTTTTCAGCAGATGCATATCTTCATCTCCAACCGTGATTTTACTGCAAGATAAAATGAAAAAGAAAAGTAAGACGATTTGTATGTCACAGAAAACAACGCAATCTAACAATTTTAATTCGAATGACTTACCAAAGGTTAGAACCACCCAAAAATATTCAAAATTTTGAGTTTAAAGAAATTTAAAAAGCAAACAGGCTTTACGTGAATAAAGGGAAACATCATGAACAACATTATGGTCGTTGTCGGCACGAGGCCCGAAATCATAAAAATGGCTTCAGTAGTGAAGGCGCTTAAAAAAAGAGGCATCCCGTACATTTTTGTTCATTGCGGTCAACATTATGACCATGAAATGTCTCAAAGGTTTATCGAAGAACTTGAACTTCCAAACCCACACTACTGCTGTCAGGTTAGATCTCGCTCACAAGGAACACAAACGGCCAGAATCCTTGCCAGCATGGAAAAACTGCTAAAAAGGACAAAACCGGTGCTTGTTCTCATCGAAGGCGACACAAACGGAGTTTTAGCAACAGCTTTAGCCTCAGTCAAACTAGGAATACCCGTAGGACACGTAGAAGCTGGGCTTAGAAGTTTTGACCTACGCATGCCAGAAGAACATAATAGACGATTAACAGATCATCTTTCTACATACCTTTTTGCACCAACAAAGGACGCTGAAATAAACCTCAGAAAAGAATCCGTTTGGGGGAAAATTTTCGTCACCGGCAATACCGTTATAGACGCTGTAATGCAATATGTGGCCATAGCCGAGAAAAAATCAAGAATATTGGAAACTGTGCGCTTCCAAAAATTTGCATTAGCAACGGCGCACAGAGCGGAAAACGTGGACAACCCCCAAATTCTCAAAAATTTCATGGAGGCTTTTATGGAATCACCCATACCAGTCGTCTACCCCGTGCATCCACGCACAGAAAAAAGACTGAAACAAAACGGGCTTTACAGCAAAGTCAAAAAATCTGAAAACCTTCAAATTTTGCCTCCAGTGGGATACCTAGACTTTCTAATGCTGATGAGGAAATGTGAAATAATTCTCACAGACTCTGGAGGTGTACAAGAAGAAGCCACAGCTCCACCTATAAGAAAGACCGTTTTGGTTTTGCGGATCTCAACGGAAAGACCAGAGGCGGTTAAAGCTGGCTTCGCAAAAGTCGTGGGAGTAAACAAGCAAAACATACTGAAAGCAATGGAAGAGACTTTAGAAAATCGGGAAAAATTGCCTGAGAACTCCCCTTATGGGGATGGAGACGCAGCTGAAAGAATAGTCAAAATAATCGAAAGCGAAATCGCCACATCCTCTCTCTAGGATATGTAGGTTATCTTCTTACCCTCTTCTCTTCGCATTTCCTCTGCTTGCAAAGCTCTTTTCTCTTCAATCCTCTGCAGACGAGCAACCATACTTTCAGCTTTGGCAATTTCCTCGTCAAGCCCCGAAAGGTCAAGGCTTAAGCCTAGAAGCTTCATTAAAACTTCCAAAACGCTTTTTGCGGCCTTTGGGTCAGGAAGATAACCTCTCGTCTCACCGAGAAGGCACAAGGCATCAACCCCCTTAAAGGGCGCTAGGCCCAAAATTAAACCAGCCGTCCCGACGATGGGACTTCCAAGAGGGCTTATTATGGCATCGGCTTTTAGGGCACTGTCAAGAATTTTCGGACTTGTAGCTGCTGCTATGACCTTTGGTTTGTCCTTCACCTCCACCCTATAACCGCCTATTGTAATTACAAGTTTTACATCGTACTGCTTGGCAAAATCTAATATTTTATTGGAAATCTCATATTGTCCTTCAATCGTTTGGGCTTGACTATCACCGGTAAACAATATCAAGTCGTTTTCGCCTCTCTCGTTCTTCCAAAAGTAGAAAGTTCCCCGTAAAAGCCTAACACTCCCCTTTTTACTCACAAGCACAAAGTATGGAAAATGAGGCGAATATAAATGTGCAAATTTCTGAGCCCCCAACTGCTTAACCATGTACCGTATGGCAATTTTTCCAACAAGCCCGAGCCCTGGAAGCCCCTCAATCAATATCGGATTTTTTAACTCAACCTTCATTAGCTCTTTGACTAAAGTCTCCTTCAACCCGAAACCTCCTTTTTCAAGGCCATTCGATACTTAAGGTATTTGTCTTCAGGCGAAAACTTTGGAGGGTGCGGCACTCGAACAACCCCGCCACATTTTGGACACTTGTCCTTCTTTAGTGTATATGTTCCGCATTTTTCACATTTCCTTAGAAGCCAACCCACTATTTCTCCCTTCTAAAGGCTCCTTGTCCACCGGCTTTAACAACACTCGAAATAACGTTGTCAGCAACCTTTTGAAGAACAGCTTCCGCATGCTTATAGTTGTCAGCCGAAACTTCAACGCAATACTTTGGCGCAGCCATAACGTAAAATCTAACTTTCACATCTCGCGCTTTTTCAGCCTTTTTAGCGTTCAAAAAAGCCTCCTTTATCACTTTAACTCCGTCTGGCCGCGGGCAGCGAAGCTCAACTATCCCTCTGACCTTCACCATGGGTACACGAATTCTTTCCCTTGCAACTTCGACAAAAACCTCGGCGAGGTTTTCTGGAACACCTATCTTTGTTAAAACTTCCACCCCTTCCATGGCTGCCTTTTCAAAACCTTCATATAAGCCGTATTTCTCGTCGATAATGGCTCCAGCCTTTTCATAAAGCTCTTCAACAGACATGCCGACTCTTTCAGCTACACTGCGAAGCAAACCTTCAGCTTTCCGCTCCCTCTTCCAAGAAAGCATCTTTTCAATCTTTTCTCGTTTAGTAACCCTTCTAAGCGATAAGTCTATATGCCCCTTTTCCGGGTCAACTCTCAAAACCTTCAAAACAACCTTTTGCCCTTCTCGAACATAATCCCTTATATTTCTAATCCATGAAGATGCAACCTCAGAAATGTGCAAAAGGCCCTTTTTATCATATTCGTCAAGCCTAACATAAGCCCCATAATCCGTAACCGTCTCAACAGTGCAAATGACCAAGTCGCCAACTTCAGGCCACTCCTGCCTTTTTAAAACCATAACCTCACCGTCTCTTACTCAAAAACCGCAACAATCTCCCCCTTGATAATGGCTTTGCCGCCGGACGGTTCCGCCAACTCAGCGCCACAAACATTACAGTTAACTCTGTTCACAGCGTGGCTGAAAACCATCTGTTCATTACCACACTTCAAACATTTAACCCTCAGAAAGGTGCTTTTAGGTCTTGGAATGAGCTTCTCCCACTCCGCCATAAACCACCACCGCCAACTCTAAACTATAACGAGTTTCCTTAAACGAATCCCCTCTTTATGCCTCGTATAACCACAGACCTTACACTTCAACTTCAAAGTTTGCTTTTTAGTAGTTTTAGCAAACTTCCGCTGAAGCGGATACTTCTGCCCACCATAACCCTTTTTCTCACGCTCGTGGTGACGCTCACCCTTAGCCAAAGCCCTACGCTTACCAGCCTTATAAAGCGAAACAGCATGAACTTGATATGTCCTACACCTTGGACAGTAAGTCCTAATCTCCTTTGGCACATTCATTTGAGGATCACTTTCCTTTAGAGAAAAACAAACACACACTTATACCTTTTTCTAGTTAAACCGTTATAACGGTTCAAGCATTCTTCCCCAACTCCCTCATTTTCACAGAAACAAGCACGAGGGCAACAGCCAACATTCCAGTCAAAAAGCCAAGCGTAAACATCATGAAAAGAGAGACAGAATCCAACTTTAAATTCACAAGGTTTATTGCCAACATGCCAGTTAATAGACCAGCAATGAAAATTGCAAAGCCTATTACTAAGAAACCTTCAATGAAGCCTTTCTTAACTTCCACAATCTGCCACCTCGCCGGACAAGCTATATATTTCTTATTATTTAAGCTTAACAAATTTCAGAAGAATAGAAACAAACCTTGACGGGTAGTCTTGATGAACGCAACCTTACAAAACAAGCTGATTTCAACCATTAAAAAATTCACACCGATCGTTGTGTTTGCTGTACCGCTTCTGATTTTGTATCACCTTTATCCAGCCTCTTTTGATATGACGTGGAAAGGGCGGACGTACTATCTATTCTTTATATGGCTTATTGTCATGGAAACCATATTAAGCTGGGAAGTGTTGGAAGACCGGTGGAGAGGAAAATCCTTTAAAACTTTAATTCTACCAGTGGTTTTGGCTCTTCCCACGGTTTATGTTGTTATAGCCAATTACGCCGGCTTCAATGATTCTATTGTAAACTTCGCCGTCAGTCATGGAGTATACCCCGACCATGTTCGGTTGATGCCTCTAGCTGTAGAATACTTAACTTTTACAATTTTACTGGTGTTGGTAATAGTTGCTGAGTACAAGGTTGAAACGTTAACAAAATATTCGCTTTCAATTTTCTTTTTAGGAACCATTGGGCTAGTGTACTTGGTAGACAACCTATATCCTTTTGGCAGATTTATCCCCTTCCAAATAATTGTGCCAACCACATCCCAGCTGGCAGCAAACGTCCTTAACATTATGGGCTTCAAAACCACCCTATCAAATAGTATGGATCCAGCTTATGGCTCAATAACAACCTTAAAAGTATATAATGCCCAAAATGTTCTTTTGGCGGGGTTCGGTATAGCATGGCCATGTGCAGGGGTAGACAGCTTACTTCTATATTCAATCGTTACCTTGCTGTTTTTAAGAGAGTTTGTCCCTTCGCTAAAGGCTAAACTTGCCTACTTTTTTATAGGTGCAGCAGTCACATATTTCATCAATGTATTAAGGATTGTTTCAATCTTTCTTGTAGCCGTTAATGGGGGAAACTGGAGGCGGTTCCATGACTATTACGGTCCACTTTATTCTGTTGTCTGGATCATTAGCTATCTACTAATAATAACAGGAACTCAGCTGATATGGAGAATTGTAAAAAACCGTTTTACAAGTTAGTTTCAGCCAATTTCAATTTCTGACGCTAGGTCTTGTTTAACGAGGATTTTAGCGTTTCCAAAGGGCATTACTGCTATGTCTTCAGCTTTAAATGGACCGTAAACCTTCATGTCAGACCCCACTATTTGAGGGACATCTTTCAAAATTCGCAGAATAGCAAACTTAGATTCACTCTCTGCTTTTTCTCCACGTCCATAAAATATTTCTTTGATAAAAGTCTGATATGTTTCTGAGGCTGCCCGTAGGTTTGAGTAAACCTTTTCCTCGAAGGACATAAGCCCTTGTGCCTTTTCCACACCTCTCACAGCTGTTTTAATCAACTTTTTATATCGAATTCTCGTCATGTCATCAAGCATGCGTTTAACATTGTGTTCCTCAATCTTCAAAAGACTTGCCTTAACCGTTTTCTTGTCAAGCATTTTCTGTTCCTTTGCTATTTCTTTAAGGTAGTTTGCGATTTTTTGAACAAAATCACCGGGAAGCACCTCGAGTTCCTTGTTTTTTAATTCGTTCTTCCATTTATCAAGTAGCTCGTTGTACAATCAGCCTAACACCTCAGCTTTGTTTTTGCAGATTAAGAGGACCGCAGCCGACGTGGGCAATTCTACTTTTTGTCTTTTATATGGCCCGAATGTTTCGCCCCCGAGTCTGAATCTGGGAGCGTCCGATACAAACAAGGGCACTGTGCCTTTTTTAAAGGCTATGGCCTCATCAAACGGATCAAAACTTTCAATTTCATTCGCTGGGAGCCATGTTTTTTTGAGCCCAGTTTTACCGTTCAATGTATTGGGCAACCTAATTAGACGATGTATGTCTGTAGTAACAACAGTGTCTATTTTTGCAGACCGCATCTTCACAGAATGCTCCATTATTCGCCTTTTTGTTTCAGGTCCAACCCCTTTAATGTTTCGCCATGTTCCGGAAACCCAATTTTCAAGAAAAACGTTCTTGTTTTGCATTATTGCTTTAGCCAAATTCCTCTTTAGCCCAATCCTTACAAGATCTTCCTCCGTTGCTTTATTTATGAACTCTAATACACTCTGGTTGATGCGTTTTCTCCAACCGTAGAAATACCGTTGGGTTGTATCTAATGGTTTAACGTTAAAACCAAGTCCAGTTATGTAATCAACAATTTCCTTTCTTGCAATAGCATCCAATGCTAGAACAGTTTCGCTTTCAATTTGGACATGGTAACCACGGTGTCCTGAAAAAAACACATAAATTTCCCTATCAGAAAAGCCGAAGTCGTCCATAAGCATATCTAAAAGCTTTATTGTCTCCGTTTTTGCCGATTCAAGGCACGTTTCACAAGGCCAAGTAGTTACGTTAAACTTTTCCCCATTACATATAGGACATTTTTCGGGTGTTACTCCTTTTCCAACGAAGCCGCATGCGCTGCAGGTCCATTCATCATGGACTTTGTCGCAGTCTGTCGGTATATGGTCGGCGTCAACGTCGAAGATTAAATCCGCCCCAATCCATCCCTTTCGGTCCATTTCCGCCGTTGGGTTCTCATAATACGCGCAGGAATAATAAGCATCCATGGGAATGGAAATTTCCAAAAAACTCTTCAACTCTTCGGGAGTACTGAAACTTTTATGGCGAAGCATAAAACCCTCAAACAAGTTGAAGCCAAACTCACGCCTATCCATTTTTGAAGGAAAATCCGACAAATAATACCGCCTATAATAGTCGCCAAAAAGGCTCCGGACAAAACTATAGGATTTCTGATTCAACTTTGATTCTCCACACCTTATTTAATGCTTAAGAAAAGCGGCTTATTAGCAATTCCTATAAGTTGCACCCATTTATCATTAGCCATTATATTTTCCTGTTTTTATCACATAGACATCCATATCATAGAGGCTGAAATTCAAACAGTATTTTGTAAGGATGTAGTCCTTCAAACCATTTTCACGGTATTTAGGAGTATTTATTCCGTTCCAGATTAAAATGTCTGTAATTTTACTTTTCATAATAACTATAACTTTGGGCTTTTCAGATTCCAAAGCTTGTTGAATTTCATTAATGGTTATTAGCCCACCTGAATAACCAGCGAATTCACCAACATAAGATGTACCAATGAAGCCCCAAACATCCTCATAGAATCCTTGATATTTCCATATGGTTGAATTTGGAGTCACTATTAACCTTTCGGCAAAGAAAGCTATGTCAGCTTCTGTTGTCCAAATTTTATCGTTATCGGTGGTTATGCTCTTTATATAATTAGCAATCTCCATTTTGGCGCGGACAGCTGATTCAGAACTAGGAGAACCCAAGAAAATATTGCTCGACAGAAGGAAGTGAATCGTAAAAACTAAGAGAATCAACGTCACCATTTTCACTTTTGTACGTTTGAGATTTATGTATTGATTGAAGCTTTTAGCTGCGATAATGCAAAGGATAGGTGCGAGCATCAAAAAGTAATGGTTAATAAGCACCTTACCCAAAAGGATGAACATAAACGGAATTCCATACAGCAATATTAATATGATATCCTCCCTTTCCTTTCTAACAAATAAAATTGGTGTTGTAGCCGCAAACAACGGTAAAGACAGCGCGAAAAATACTCCAAACTCAAATAATTTGATAGATACTGGAAAGTCAAAACGAATTGTTTGAAAGATAACTGTTTGAATGAACCAGTATTGATGAACATTGAAGAGAACCAGTAAGATTAAAAATATAGAAGGCATTATCAGGGCAGAAGCTATAAATGTCATAAGTTTTTTAAAACCTTTTAAAGCTACAAAGAAAACTATAACCATCACCACCAAAAGCGCTGAATACTTTGAAAGAAATGCAAGTCCCGAGAAAAAGCCGCAAGCAAATATGTTCTTTTCTCCACTAGTTTTGCAGTATCTGAAAAAGAAATAAAGTGTGAGAGAGATGAAAAACAAAACCGCATTTTCTACAACAGCCAGTTTGTTATAATATAAAACGTAAGGTGATAAAGCGAAAAAGGCCAAAGCAAGTAATGCTGTACTTCGAGAATACAGGTTATTAGCAGTATGAAAAACAAGCAACATAGTCCCAACACTTAGCAGTATGGAAACCAACCTCGCACTTAACAGACTTGGGGAGAAGTATATGAAGGGATATTCAATTAGAAAGTAAAGAAGAGGATGCGCAATGAAGATATCCTTATAAGGAACACACCCCTTTGTCAGGGCAAAAACCGCTTGAGTGTAAACACATTCGTCGGCTGTCATATAATGGAAAAACAATAGGTTGTAGAGTCTGAAGAAAATTCCGGCAGCCAATATGAGTAGCAGTCTGAGTGTATCTTTCATTTGCATTTCTTAACACCACCTATCGTTGGAAAGCTATTTGAGGTACTTAGACATTTCTGGAATATTCTCTCATGGTTGTCCACGTAATAGTCTAATGTGAATGTATTTGCGTAATTAACAGCAGCAACGTAAGATCTCTCAGAAAGTTCAGCCCATAATTTTCTGTTGCGACATAGCATGCTAATTTTTTGAGCCAAGGAATAGTGCGATTTTGGTTCAAAAAGCAAACCCTTTAACAAGTATATATTTTCCCTCACACCAGGAAGATTTGAAGCTATGGGAACACACCCAAACAAAGCACCTTCTATCAAAACAAGTCCGTAAGCCTCGGTTGTATTTATGGATGGAAGGCATATAACATGAGCACGTTTATACAAATCAATTAACTTATTATCGTCTAAATTCCCAAAAAATTTAACGTTTAAAAGATCTTTGGACATCCGCATAAATTTTGGCTTTAGATATCCATCTCCCACCAGGAAAAAATTCACATTCTTTAATAGTTTAGCTGCTTTGATAAACACATTTATTCCTTTGAAAGGGCGAAATTGGCCTACATACAGAACAGTGAAGGGACCTTCTTTACTTCTCATGTCAAGGCCTTTGGGTGGAAGGAATGAAGCTGGGGGTCTCACAACCCAAACATTTGGTAAATTTTTGAAGAGCAGTCTATAGTCGTATGAATGAACCACCACAGCTTGAGCTTTTCTCGCTAAGAAACTGTGAACTTTTCTATAGATCTTCGAAATGCTATTTGAAATCCAGCATATCTCCGCGTGATGAGTATAAACAATTGGCACTTTTGAACGAACAAGCATTAAATCAGAGAGAAAAGGTGTCGGCCCATGTAAATGAATTAAATCATAATCATTCCATCGATGAAACGGGATAGTGCTAAACTTAAATTCTTTTAGTCTTACTTTAGGTGATATAATTTGTACTACATGACCTCGCTTTTTAAGTCCCGTGGAGAGTATGCTTACTAGACGGCTTATTCCACCTTTATACGGAGGCGCATCCGCCGCGACCTCAAGAATCTTCATTTTCCGCTTTGCCTGTCCTTTCATGTATGGTAATTTATTGTTTACAAAACCTTTTAGTAGTTAACATTTTAGTTCTTGACGATTCCGAATTTCTGACCTGAGCTTGAATAATGCATTAACTTGGGTCCAAGCGATTTTAGGAATTTTCCAAGGTTTATAAACACGAGTGGAGCTATTGTCCATTCTTCTTCTATGGTTTACTGAGATCTCCACAATATTGAGGCCCTTTGTATAGGCTCTTACAGTGAATTCGTTCCAGAAGCTTTCGCTCATGTATTTGCATTCACTTGCTATTTCTCTTGCAACTTCTGTTTTCATTAGCTTGAATGGTGCAGTCATATCCATAAAATTTGGTAGATTAAATGTGCACTTAACCATTAACTGAAATATTTTAGACATAACCTTTCTGTGAAAAGCGTCCGCCCTGTTCTTTCTCCAACCACTTACTATATCGTAATTGGTTCGTAGATTCCAAAGCTTCCAAAAGTCGGTTGGGTCATGTTGTCCATCGGAATCGGTTATTAATACATATTCAGCTTCGACTAGTTTTAATCCATCTTTTATTCCTCCGGCATATCCTTTGCGGAAAGGCGAAAGTATGGCTTTCAAAGGTATCATTTCGCTCATTTTTTCAATAATCTCTTGAGTATTATCATTGCTCCCATCTTCACTTAAAACAATCTCTAGAGGCATTTTAGAACCTATGACGTTGTAAAATGACTTAACAGTTTCTTCGATTGTTTTAGCTTCGTTATGAACAGGCATAAGTACAGCTACTTCAGCTTTTCCAACTTTGTGTGTGAAAGTGTCAATAACTTTTTCGCTCACGTAACTGAGCGCTCCATTAGTATTTTCTCATCAACATAGCCTTTAGGCTTATGGGTATTAACATAATATTGAATGGTCTTGCGTAAGCCCTCTTCGAGACCGACTTTGGGTGTCCAACCCAAAAGATGTTTAGCTCTAGATATATCTAACGCCCTACTTGCAACTCCTTCTGGTTTTGATCTATCATAAATTATACGTTTAGGTTTCCACCCCATTATTTCAAATATTTTAGCGGCAACGTCTTTTATCTTGTATCTCCGCCCTGTGCCTAAATTTATCGGTGTGCCATCGGTTATTTTTTCAGCTGCAAGGATTGTCCCATCAACTATGTCGGAGACATAGGTGAAGTCTCTTTCCTGCTCCCCTGAGCCCCATATAACATATGGATCCATTCTTTCAAAGGCCTTATAGATTAAGGCGATTATTGCGTGTGTCTCGTTTTCTCTTGGACCGTATGCCGTTACAAACCTTAGGATACAGCCTTTCATTCCATATTGTTTTATAAATGCGATTAGTTGAACCTCCCCCATAAGTTTAGCCCAACCGTATTCTATATCAGCGCTTAAGGGTTTATCCAGCGCAAATGGATCGCTGTCGTCCTCCTTTAACAAGTAATCAGAATCCGTAGTTGATTGAAGTTGAGGGGGATATACACAAGCGCTGCTAGCCATAACTACTCTTTCAACGTTAGCTTTCAGACATGCCTCAAAAACATGATGATCTATTGCAAAATTGGAGCATACATCAGCGGGATGAGTGTGAATAAAACCCCTTCCTCCATGGGTTGCAGCTAAATGGAAAACAACCTCGTGGCCCTCAAATATTTTCACAAGTTCTTCGAGGTGACACCATTCTAGGTCCATTTTTACAACACGAATTTTATGAAGGGATTGTGCAAGGTTTTCAAGAGTCCCGCTACTGAAATTATCTACAACTGTAACATTACTTCCTAACTCAACAAGTTTGTCGACTAAGTGACTACCAATAAAGCTTGCACCACCGGTGACTAAGACCTGTTTGTTTTTCCAATATGTCATATTGAATTACCTCCATGACCCGTTGGTCTCGACTTCGATGTGTCGGAGCTTTTTTGATAATTTAACAAGAATTGTTTTAGCGGATGTTTAATTTCACCACAAAAGTTAGGATTTGTACATATTCCATGGGTTTGGAGGGTTTCGCATTTTGGCGGTTTGTATCTTGTTCTTGAGCCTCTTTCGCCTGCTATGTGTTCTACTTGGTATCGGGTTAGGCGTTCGTTGAAGTCTGGTGTGTTTCGGAACAGTTCTATTATTTTTTCTGTTGGCATCCCAATGTTTATTAGGAATGTTGTCAGAGTGAACCTGGCTATGTGGGGTAGGTGGAGTCCTTTTTTGGCGGCTTCGTAGAGGGCTGTTATACATGGTGGGAAGGCCTCGGGCTTAATTGTTTTTGGTATGCCTTCTATTTCGGTTTTGCTTACTTTTTCTAATGTTAGAGTTTTTAGTTTTTCCGCTGTGTCGACGATTTTTGGTGGTAGTTTTGGAAGTTCGCCAATTTCTAGGCGTTTTTCTATATGGCGTCTAACTTCCTCGCTAAGGAGCCTTGCAGTTTCGGTTTTTGTTAAGTAGACGTTTCCGTTGGCTAATAGTCTATTGACGAGTTTCCATTTTTTGTCGCGGAGGCTTGTCGTGTTTCTTAAATAGTCTGTAAAATAGAGTTTAAACTGGTAGGGTTCCGCTGCTTCTTCGGAAAGTACTGGTTCAACTTTCCACTGAAAGTTCTTGGCTATAGCTAAAATTTTCTCTTTAGGTTCGAATTTTAGGTCGTTGTAGGCCTGTTTTGCCTCTGCCAAGGCGTAACGCCTTTTTATGAACGGGTTTTCTGTGGCTGCCGCAAGCATTATGGCTGCTGGAAAGGATAGGATTTCTACTTCCTCGTTTTGAAGTTTTCTGGAAACTATAGCGTATAATATGGCTTCTTCAACTCTTTCTTTGGCGCGTTCCAGAATTTGGGAGAATTCCGGGCTTGCCAAGTCTTCGATTTTTAGGTCTAGGGTTTTTACGTATTCTGCTGCCTCTTTGAGAAAGGGATATTTGGCTAGATCGTTTTTTGTGAACTTTAATGTTGCGGTTTGCATCTTTTCCACTAGGCTGTTTCTATTCTTGGCGCCAAATAAAAGACTAGTTTTCCCTCTCCGGCTTGTTGGAAGTCCAGTTTTATGGGCATGTCTGTGGAAAACTCGAGGACTGCAATGTCGGATGTGGCTGACGCCGCCTTAATTATTTCTGTTAGGTAGCTTAGGCTGAAAGTTGCTTTTGACGGTTCTTTTGCTTCCAAGTCGAGTAGGGCGTCGCTTCCCTTTTTGAGTTCTATTGTGGCGCCCATCAAGTCGCCTGTAGCTTGAAAAACCAATTTCTCGTTGTCTGCTTCTATGCGGACATGGTCGCTTACGAGTTCAGCGTCTTCTATGGCTTCGCGCAGTCCTTCGGTTGTTGCTTTTGCTCTCACGTTAAAGGTTATTTTCGGTGTTGGCACTTCTTCCTCAGAAGCTTCTAGAGTTGGCATAGTGAATGTACGTGTGTATTTTCCAGTCATTTTCACTTGCAGTTTGCCAGTTTTTTCGTCGAGGGCTAATTCGACAATTTCTCCTTTGCCAGCCCTCTTCAAAAGTTTCAGTAGTTCACTTATATTTATGCATATTTTTGTGGGTTCTGTGCAGACGTATTCGTCAAAAACAGTTTTTGGCCATTCAAAGTCCACCATGGCAACGCGAGATGGATCCATAGCTCTAAGGCTTAGGGCTTCCGGAGTTATCTGGAATGTGGCCTCGTCCACGAGGATGGATATGGCGTTCGCCATGTCCCTTAAAAGTTTGGCGTCTGCAACTTTAAGTCTAAACATGCCTCTCCCTTTTAAAGGGTAATGCTTAGAATTATAAAACTTTATACTTTAAAAGTGATGCTGCCACGCTTGTGCTAACTGTATTCTCTAAACGTGTAGCCGCATTTTGTACAGCGCAAAAACTGGGTTGAAGATTCGTCTGCTCCGCGGGTTTGCACTTGCCAAACATAGGCTGTGTTGTTTCCGCACTTGGGACATTCTATCCTCACTGTTGGCAGTGTTCGCAGTTTCTGTTCTTCCCTGCCTATCACAGCAACTTGTTGTTGGGGGTTGTGTTGTATGATTTTCGCCACTTTGGGCGTTACTTCCTCGCCTACTATTTGCCGTTTGTATCCGCATTTTGGACAAACGAGGGTTAGGGATTCCTTTTTCTCGTTTTTACCCTTTTTAGGGACAAGACGAGTTCCACATTTTGGACAAAATTCCATTGTTTGAAGCTCCGATCTTCGTTTGTTTTCCCATGTTCACTGTGTCTTTTAAACTTTTCTTGTCCACGATAAATATTCTAGAACTATAGCGGGGTTATGCCGGAAGCAATTAAATGGGCCACGCGGAGGGCTTCGGGAATATTGCTTCGAGTGGATGTCAACTTCAAGATTTTTATGGCATCTTCTAGGGTTATTCCAACCACCTGCATGTAAATCCTTTCTTTACCGCCTTTAACCGGCACTTCTACTGGTTCTCCAGCGTTTAATATGGCTTTCCAGCGTTCCTCGCTTTTTGGAAGGTTTTTTAAAGCCTTTTGAATCTCTTTGAGGTTTGGCTTTTCACGGGTCACAGTTATGACTGGAAGCTTCGTCTTGGCGTACAGCTTTTTTATGTCAACAACGTTGAAGCCGGCGAAGGTTATTCCATCCAACATCACCACTCTTAACTGTTTGTAATGAGGCGAACCAATTATCATTTGGGCGATTTTTCTTGTGGCGTCCATACCGTCCACCTTGATTTTTGTGTGCATCACTCCGTCAAGCCAGTATCCTCCACGGAAAACAACGCCGATGACTGGCACGTAGCCACGCGTTCTCGGTTTAAATATTCCGTCGTCAACGCCTAAAACGCGGATTTCCGGCTTGACTACTCGAAACTTTTTGTAAGCCAAAACTTTCCCTCTTGAAGAGATTTTAGGATAGAGAACATGTTATAAGGTTTAAGCGGAAAAGTTAAAGTTGCCATCTTCAAGATGGAACGAGACGTGTGGTGAACGATGGACAAGGCGTATGCCCTCAGCCTTTGCCTAATAGCATTAGGCGTTTTGCTGATTTTGCATCATCTAATTTTTTGGCAGAGACCCTTTGACTTGGCGGACATAATGCACCATGAATTCTTTGAAGCCATATTCTTCACGGCTGGCTTAACGCTTCTTGCAGCTAGGCTTTTTTCCAAAAAGCGTGGGACCCGATAAATGGAGATTGTAATCCACAGCGGAACAATAATCACCATGAAAAACGGCCAAGTGATTAGGGATGGCGCTGTAGTCGTTGAAGACCAAACGATAGTTGACGTTGGAAAAACCAGCGAGATATTGGGGAAATATCCACGAGGCTATGAGAGGATAAACGCGAAGGGCAAGGTGGTTATTCCTGGGCTTGTCAACACGCACCAGCACGCCGCCATGAGTTTGTTAAGGGGCTATGCAGATGACTTGCCACTGCAAGAATGGCTTGAGAAGTGGATTTGGCCTTTGGAGGGGCACATGAACGCCCATGACATTTATGTTGGGGCTCTTTTGACGGCTGTGGAGTCTGTTTTAGGCGGCACAACAACTGTTAATACCATGTACCATTACATGCCAGATGAAAACGAGGCGAAGGCTTTCGCCGACGTCGGCGTGCGGGCAGTTGTGGGACATGTGTGCTTTTCATGGCGTAAAAAAGAGGACAAAAAAGCGTTGGAGGATTTAGCCAAAAACTGGCATGGCAAAGCAGATGGACTGATAAGGGTCAGCGTTGACCCCCATGCGCCTTACACGGTTGATCCTGAATATATGCGGGAGCTCAAAGTGCTGTGCGGCAAATTAAACGAAAAGTATGGTTATGAAAGGGCACCGATTATTTGGCACATTCACGTGGCAGAGACAAGCGACGAGTCGGAGAAAATCCGCAAAGCCTTTAACGTAAGCCTACATGGCGGCGTCATGGAATATTTGGATTCCTTGGGCGTTTTAGACAACCATGTGGTTGCGGCGCACTGTGTGGCTTTAACAGACAAGGACATAGCGGTCATGAAACGTCGAGGGGTTAAAGTTTCTCACAATCCGATTTCAAACCTTAAGCTTGCCTCCGGCATAAGTCCAGTTCCAAAAATGCTTGAGCAGGGCGTAACGGTTTCGCTTGGTACCGACAGCCCATCCTCCAACAATTCAGCGGACATGTTTGAGGTCATGAAGATGGCGGCTTTACTTCACAAAGGCATAAACAAAAATCCAATACTGATGCCGGCAACCCAAGTTTTAGGTTTGGCAACAATAGAAGGCGCGAGGGCGCTCTCATGGGATTCGGAGATAGGCTCAATAGAAGCTGGCAAAAAAGCAGACTTAGCCATAATAGACTTTGCTAAACCGCACCTTTGCCCAGTCCACAACGAGATAAGCCACCTTGTCTACGCGGCGAAAGCCACAGACGTTGAAACCGTTATAGTGAATGGCAAAATAGTAGTGGAGAACAGACGTTTAACAACAGTGAACTGCGAAGAAGTTATGGAAATGGCTGAAAAAGCCAAAAATAGCCTTCTAGAACGACTTAAACGCAACATTAAATAGTCAAGCCGCAAAAATGCATGAAGGAAGTGGACCCTCTTGACGAACTACAAGGTTAAGGATGAAAGCCTAGCGGAGAAAGGTTTTCTGCAGATTGAATGGGCTTCAAAACACATGCCAGTGCTAAACCAGATCAAAAAAAGGTTCAGCCAAGAAAAACCATTGAAAGGGGTAACCCTCGGCGCTTGTCTTCACGTGACGAAGGAAACCGCCGTTTTGGTGAACGCTTTTTTGGCCGGAGGCGCAAACGTCGCCCTTTGCGGTTCTAATCCTCTTTCGACGCAGGATGAGGTTGCGGCTGCCCTAGCCCAGCTTGGCGTAAACGTTTATGCGTGGCGTGGACAAACAACGGAAGAGTATTACTGGTGTATTGAAAGGGTGATAGACCGCAAGCCCTTGATAACATTGGATGATGGAGCAGACCTCGTAACCACGATTCACAGCAGGAGAACAGACGTCCTACTAAACGTGAAAGGCGGAACAGAAGAAACAACCACTGGCGTTTTGAGGCTTAAAGCCATGGAAAAAAGCGGCACCCTAAAATACGCGATTATAGCCGTCAACGATGCATACACGAAATATCTTTTCGACAACCGTTACGGAACCGGCCAAAGCACCATAGACGGCGTCTTGAGAGCCACGAACATTCTATTAGCAGGCAAAAACTTTGTTGTGTGTGGTTATGGCTGGTGCGGAAGAGGCATAGCCCAAAGAGCCAGAGGCATGGGCGCCAACGTCATAGTTACGGAGACCAACCCGTTAAGGGCTCTTGAAGCCGTTATGGACGGTTTCCGCGTCATGCCCATAAGCGAAGCCGCAGAAGTCGGCGAAGTCTTCGTTACAGCCACGGGCAACATAAATGTCATCTGCAAAGAACATATGCGGAAGATGCGGGACGGAGCCATTCTTGCCAACAGCGGCCACTTCAACGTGGAAATAAACCTAAAAGACCTTGAAGAACTCGCGGTTTCAAAACGGCTGATAAGACCTAACCTCGAAGAATACACGTTAAAGAACGGGAAAAGGCTTTATCTCCTTGCTGAGGGACGCCTAGTAAACCTCGCAGCCGCTGAGGGACACCCATCCGAAGTTATGGACATGTCCTTTGCCAATCAAGCCCTATGCGTCGAATACCTAGTTAAGAACGAAAGAATGCCTCCTCGAGTTTATGTTGTGCCAAGGGAAATCGACGAAGCCGTGGCGAAACTCAAATTGGAAGCCATGGGCGTAAAAATAGACACATTAACGGAAGAACAGAAAAAGTACTTGTCTACATGGGAACTGGGAACAATATAACGAAATCAATGGTAAAGTTTTTAAAGACACCGCATCATAAGACATTAGGCTTGAAAAACGGTGATATGATTGGTTAGTAAAGATCAAGCAATTGGTGGAGTAATATTTGCCGTGTGTGTAATTATAGGTGTGCTGTATACCCTCGGATTATTCTATTTTGGAAATCCCTTCGGATGGGAGCTATCCTTCACGCTAGTAGCGATACCGGTGTTCATCGCATTTATTGCGGTCATGGCTATTGGTGCATGGATAGGTTGGACCATGGCGACTACACCTCCGCCCAAACCAATAGAGGAAATTACAAGCGAACTTGAAGAGAAAAAGGAGGAGGCTCCAGAAACAAAGGAAGTTGAAAAGACAGAAGCAACCGTGGAGTTGAAGGAAGAAGAGAAAAAACCAGAAAAGAAGACTAAAAAAGAGAAATAGCGCCTTCACAATCCCAAAAACTTGAAAGTGAAATGCAACGCAGCACTCACCACTGCTGTTATAACCACCATAATCACCATTGTTTTTGGAGAAAATGAAAAGGAAGAGGTTTCTTCCCCTTTAGGCTGAATTTCGTAGGATATTATCTCCTGAGTTTCAGCATCCACGTGAATCAAGGCTGTAAACTTTTTCATCTCTACTTCAACCGTGTAGATTCCTTCTTCCAGCGAAACTTTTTTCGGCTTTAACACTCCCTTATGCCCAATCCTCTTTAGGAAGCCTGTAGCTACTACCGTAACCAATTCCGCATTTAGCCTCTTCAACTGGGGTGTTGCAGAAGTAACAACCCCTGGAGGCTTTTTCTGTAAGGCTGTTGCCAACTGCCCATTCTCCTGCAAATTTTAAAGACACGCGGATGGTTTAAAAGAGGAGGCGCGTATCATAGAGAACCAACCTACACAGTTATGCCCTTAAGCATACACTGCACTATTTTTGGACAAATCATACACTCTTCCGGAGGGATACCCCTTGAAGAGCGTTCACTTAAATATCCAAAGTAATGCTTGCAGTTTGAGGCTTTCATTGAAGGTTGAGGTTGGGTGGTGCTCACGACTTCTTCATGTTTTATCTCGGGTACTAGTTTGGCAACCTCTTCAGCTATGATTGGCTTCTGTTTTGATGGTGAAATTGTTTCTTCCGTTACGATTTCGGTTAAGCAGTAGGGACACGCTTCATAAATCACGGTTCTTCCGGAGCTTAAATTTTCGACTTTTAATGGTTTCGTAAACGTCTTTCCACACGCCGGGTTTGAGCAAATGTGGTTTGACGCTGCAGAGTTTTCCCTCTTCTTTTTCGTGTTTTTTCCCTCCAATCATTAGATTCAGATTCTGACTTATAGTATTGATGAATCCCGAATCCTTATTCAGAATATTGATCTAAAATTGAATAGTTTTATTAATTCCATGCTTAACAACAAGAAAAAGGCGATTACGATGGAAAGTGAGCTCGAAGAAGCTTCATTAAATGAGGCCGCTTCACTAGAAGAAATGGAAAGCGGAGAACAGCCAATAGAAGAGAAGTATGTACGCGCTGCAGAAGACGAAGTCAAAGAGGAAAAGCAGGAAAGTAGAAAAGAACAAGAAGAAGATAGAAGCAGTTTTGTGCATGGTTTGTCTGTTGGCTTGGGTATAGGGTGCATTGCAACATTTGTGATAATGTGGATCGCGGTGTTCTTTTCTCCAATGTTGCCGTCAACGTTGACCTATGAGTCGCTGCTGTCAGTTTTCATATATCCACTAATATATTTGCTGGCGGTGGGACTTGTAGCGTTAACAGCGGGCATTGTAAGAGAGTATTATGTGAAAAAGGAATAGATCAGCGAATGCGCAGGTTCTAGGCATTTTTGGCAATTTTTATAGCTTAACAAATTCATTTTCATTTAATTATGAGAGTCATGTCCCTAAAATTTAAGCAGCTTTTAGAGAAAATCGCAAGGGAAAAAGCACCGGGACCTGCTCCAACTTTCTCAGCACTACATTTATTACATGCTTTGGAGCTTGTTGCAGCGAAACCTATTGGACGTGCAAAACTTTCAGAAGAGCTAAAGGTGGGAGAGGGAGCCGCACGTACCATCATTACTCGTCTGAAAGAAGCTGGTTTGATTTCAACATCAAAAGCCGGGTGTAGTCTCACTGCCAGGGGACGAAAACTCTGGGATGAGTACAGAAAAATCATAACTAAAGAAATTGAGATTGAGAAATGTGAACTTCTAAGCGCAAAGTACAACATTGCTATTTTAGTAAAAAACTGTGGGCACAAAGTTGAAACAGGAATAGAACAGCGCGACGCTGCCGTTAAAATCGGTGCCAAAGGAGCCATAACAATAGTCTTTAAAGACGGCCATCTCATAGTTCCAGGTGTGAGTAATGATTTTCTGAGGGATTACCCAGACGCTGCTAAACAAATTATTAGACTAATGCATCCTGAAGAGAACGATGTTATAATAATTAGTGGTGCAGACGCTCCAAATGTAGCTAAACAAGGAATTACTGCCGCTGCGTGGACTCTGCTTGACGACTGCTAAGTTTTTCAGTAAGTGTATTTTTCTCCGCCAGCGAGGACGCGTTCTAAAGCCATGTTGAAGTTGACCATTCCCTCGTTGGTTTTGGCTGAAACAGGTATTAGCAGGAACTTTAAACCAAGTTGGTAAATTGCTTTCATCATATTTCTACTCAAGAGGCGTTTTGTTCCTTCAAGTTTTTGTTCAATTGCGTTTTCCAAAGCTTTCGGGTTTGCAGACCAGTCCACGATTTTGTTAACATCCTCTTCGGAGAGTAGGTCGCACTTAGAAAGTACATGGATTTGTGGTAAAAGAAAGCGGTTGTAGACTGCTGCGGACAAGAACATGTTTGAAACATAGTTTAGTGGGTTGAGCGAAAAAACAGCATCGAAAAGATAGACTATGGCCTTCGGTTCTCTGGTGAGTTCGCTGGCTATATAGGGGCCGCTAGCTCTGAAAGCAAATAGCTCCATTTGTCCAGGCGTGTCCACTAAAACTATGTCTGACTTTAAATCTTCAATTTCTTTTGAAAGATTTTCGACTTCTTCCGCCAGCAAGTCAGCAGCCATTATTAGGGCGCCGTTGGGTCCCAACCCATACTGGTCCATAAGCTCCTCCACATCTACATAGTCCCGGGCATCCACGTCGGGTGTGTAGGGCAGAGTTAAGGCGCCGGGGTCTAAGTTTACTATGGCAACATCTTGCTTTGAAAGCCTTAACCATTCGCTGAAGGCTGCTGTAAGCAGAGATTTCCCGGATCCGGCGGTTCCAATTATAAACACTATAAACATGAGACACCCTTCTCAATAAAATTCTGTGATATAAACAGCAGATGGCCCAAAGTAAAAGTTTTTCCTTAACACGAGACGCTTGGAAGCGTTGGCTCCTCAACCTTGTATGAACCTTGAGAAGACAAAAGAAACACGACAACGCCTATGCAGATTGAGATTATTGCCGCTGCAACGGTGATCAGGAGAAACGTGGAGAGGACTGTTATTGTTACTGTTAGGCTGTCGGTTCCGGAGTAGATGTCGTTTCCGGACCAGCTGGCTTTGAACTGGTATATGCCAGTTTCTCTTGCAACCCAGTTTAAAGAGAATTTTCCTTCAGCATTTGTTTGCGTTATGGCTAATACACTCCACGGAGAGCTGCCAACCCTAAAGTATATAATTATTGTTTGATTTTGCAGTTTTGGCGAGAGCTGCCCAGAAAAGGTAAAGGTGCTTCCTTGAATGCCAAAGTTCGATGAAACAGTCAAAGTTAATGTTGACGGCGATAGAACATTATAACTTGCAGAAACTTGTTGAGGAGCCGATTCTCCGCAACTTTTGAGTGGGATTATTTGGCATTTTGCTCCTAAAAGGTCTGTTGGGCATTCGCCGACTCTCCAACCTTCCATCCAGTTATCTCCAGTGCATTCAGCTATGTAATAGCGGTTGCCATTGTAAGTTACGTAGCGAACTGGGATGTGTGGCCTGGTTTGTTGCGGTGGTGCTGGAAGGTGGACTCCAACGTTCATGTGGGCTTCATTCGGATAATATAAGAGTACAACGTCTAGTCCTCCTGCTTTCATTATTGAGGCTGCAATATGGCTGAATAAGTCGCAGTCTCCAACATTTTCCACGATTGTTTCAACTGGGTATTTGGCGGGCAACGTGACCTTATAGGGTATTTGATGCACAATCATTAAGACTCCGTTTGCAAAGTCTTCATGGGTGCTGTATATTTCCCAGAGTTTATCCGCTATGGGCTTTAGAGGGTAAGGTGTGACAAATTTGACAAAGTCTTCGACGGTGACTTGGCGGTGGTCCATTCCACGGTAATAGTCGTAAAGTGATTGGGGGATGGCGACGTTTAATATGTATTGTTTTTGGCTGTTGAAGCTTTCTAGAAGGTAATATGACCTGTTATAAGAGTTGGGTGAATAACAATACGGTGTATGTAAAGCCGCGATAATGAATATGGCAATGGCAAAGGCTATGAAAGATTTTTGCTTCATCTTACGAGAAAAAATGGCTGGGTGGTTTATGGGAATTGCGAACTGGTAATCATTAACTAAAATGAGGATTAGGGGGTGGCTGCTCTGGACCCGGATTTGCAATCATCAAGCTTCAGGGTCTAGCCTGCTCCTCATTGCAACCAGTAAGAAAACGTGTTAAGACGCCTTAAAAGTTTTAACTTTTCCACCTTTTTCTTTTATTAGTTCGGAAAGCTGAATGATGGCTTTGCCCAGACGGTCTTTTGCCGTTTTGGAGTCTTTTGCTGTTGTTGAAAAGTGTATTTCAATGTGGGGTTTTTTCTCTTCGCCTTTCGGATGGGACTTGATGTAAACGTATGGGTTATCGTGCATAGTCGCATCAATTAGGGGGGCTAGCGTTGATTCCATGATGTTGTCTGCGTAGATGCTGGCTTCATAAAACGTTAAGTCTCCGGCTTCCTTCCTAAACATGGCGGCAACAGACTCGTCAAAGATGGCTTCCATTTCTGCTGGAACGCCGGGCAGTGCAATTATGTCTGTCCCGTCAACATTTAGATGTACTCCGGGAGCTGTGCCCACTGGGTTTGGTAATGGTTCAGCGCCTTCAGGAAGTTTTGCCATTTTAACTCTGTGGGGGGTTAACTCGGCAGAATCCAGTCTGCCGGCTTTGGCGTACGATTCATATTTTTCCTTAACCATCTGCAAGGCTTTGCTGTTGACTTCTAGTTTGCGGTTTAGGGCTTTTGCTATCCCCTCTAATGTTTTGTCGTCGAAGGTGGGACCCAAACCGCCTGTGGTTATTATGAAACGGGGTTTGCGGTTTAGGGCTTCCCGCACTGCTGCGGCTATTTCTTCCACGTCGTCGCCTACAACTGTTATCCTTCGAACACTTAAGCCGAGGGATGTAGCCCTTTTTGCAAGCCATTGGGCGTTTGTGTTTAATGTTTTTCCGATTAAAAGTTCGTTGCCGACGCAGATTATTTCGAGTTGTACGCTCATGTTTCCTCGCTATGGTTTATGCAGATAACCAAAATAAACTTTTATTTTCTTTTTTGTGTTTGGCTCTCTCCTATCTTTTACGGTAACGTAATTGGTAATGTTTGTGATAATGTAGGCGGCGTGTTCGGATAAAAGTTTCATCCCCAAACCAATACACCCATGTGCTACCCCTGTCTCTCTGTCTCACCCACACTCACCCCCACACCCTCTTTAAACCTATTCCACGTGTTGTTTACCGTTATGGAAGCCTAAACCGTCAAATCAAAGCCTTTTTAACCTTACGTTGGCGTGTTTTAAGAACTGTGAAACGTTTAGATGTATATCGTAAAGAATTTCAGCAAGCATAAATTAAAAAACTTTAGGATAAACCTATTCAACATGTTATGGGAGGAACCAAGAAGAGAGCCCAATCCTAGAAGCCTTCGAACAGAACTACTTTTGAGATGTAAAGGGTAAAGGGAAATGCGAAGAATGCGGTTTAGACTTTCATAAAGAAGGCGTTAGACCTCACTTTCACCATATAGACGGAAATCCAAAAAATAACAAGCCTTCAAACCTAATTGTTGTATGTCCAAACTGTCACAGTAAACTTCACACATGGAAGACTGTTAAAGAAGAGGATATTTTTAGATTTGCAGTTAAGAAACGGAAACTTGTAGCGGTAAAACCTGACAAAAGAAAAACAGAATCGCTATTAGATTTACTTTAACCACAGGTTGTCTGATACCGCAGTACCTATTGTGAGTCTAGTGTGCATGCGTGTTTGTTCTAGTAGGTGTGTGACAGAGAGTGGGTGGGATGTGGGTAAGACAGAGCCGTGGCACATGGGGATGGTGAGTTTGGGATAAAAGTTTTATGCTTTATGCTGTTAAATCGGTAAAAGTTTGTTTTGGAAGTTTATTTTTTCTTGCTGCTTAGCCACCATTTCAGGTATTCTTTCTTTCGCCTTTCTTTTTCTTCTTCGTCACTTTCAGTTGGGGTTTTTAGCTTTTCTCTTAGTTCGATGAGTTCTTGCTGGGTGACGGAGAGCCCGCAGCTTTGGCAGACGTAGTGTTTGGTGGCCACTATGTAGAGCATTTCTCCGCCGCATTCTGGACAATAGGGCATTTTCAACCACTGTCTGCTCTAGAAAAACGAGACCTACCAAAAATAGCTTTCGATTAGGGGCTTGGTTACGTTATGAAGTTCACTAGGCCCGCTTCCCTTGCAAGCTTAACCGCTCTATCCATTTCCTCCCTTGTCAATCTTCGCCGCAGTTCCGGAACTTCATAAGCCCGCCATTCCGGCCTATACTGGAACATCACATTTACCCGTGTTTCTCTTCCTAAATTTTTAGCTATCCAGTTCAAGATGGGTTTTGTGCAGCACTCCAGATGCCCAGGCAAAACCAAAACTCGAATTATAAGTTCGCCATACTTATTGGCGGTCAAGTGGTTGCTTGTGCAAACCTCCCAATATCTTGGAGCCTCTGAAATTTTTTCGGCGCAGTTTCCAGGCCCATATTTGAAGTCTAAGAGGTATACGTCTGCGAATCCCGCTAAAAGTTTGGCTGTCTCCGGGCTATAGTAGGTGTTTGAGTTCCAAACCACCGGAATGTTAACGTTAACATGCTTGAACGTTTCAAGCCAATGCTTAAGCCAAGGAGTCGGCTCCCCACCGACGAGGTTTGCGTTTCGGCAACCACTTCTACGTAAAGCCTCAACCTCCCTTGCCAGCCTTTCCGGCATGTAAACTTCGCCTCTTTCAACCCACTGCGATATTGTCCAGTTTTGGCAGTGTTTACACCGCATTGTACAGCCCATCGTGAAAATTGTTCCGGACGGAACAAGCTCCGGCTCCTCGCCCATATGCTCAAAAATACTTGAAACTGTGATGTTTGCACCGCACCCGCAAAAACCCAGCTTTCCCTCAAGCCTGTTAACTCCGCACCACCTAACACAGAAATGGCATTTCTTAAGTATGCGTTTTGCTATCTCAATTTTAAGGTCTAAATACGACTTTTTCGGAGACGACAAACTTTCCAGGGTTTTTTCTTTTGCATCTAAGGCCTTCTCAAACCTGTAAAAATCCTCGGTTAACACTTCGTGCTTTTGCCACAACTTTTCGGTGGAGTCGTCCTCCCTAAAGTCTGCTGGAAGTTTTTTTGCTATTTGAAACTTGGCAGGCTTATCGTTCTGCATTACAGCGAAGTATCTGGCTAAACTTTTCCTAGCCATTTCGTCCTCCAACACAGCCAAAGCGTCTGGCCGGATAATCCTCCACATAAAATCACCATAACAACCGTGAGACGCCACTTAAAACAACGCGTAGGGATAGGCGTAACCGCTTGGATGCAGTTTCCCCTTTATTGGAATCTCCCGTCCACACACTGGACAACGCATGTCCTTTGTCAAGTTCCATTTAACGATCTCAAAACTGAAACGTTTAATCAAAAGCTCATTGCAGCTTGGACAATAAGTGTTTTCAGCGGGATGCCCGGGAACATTTCCTATGTAGACGAAGTTTAAGCCAACACTTTTAGCCGCCGCATAGGCTTTCTCCAACGTTTGAATAGGTGTTGAGGAAATATCAGTAAGCTTATAGTCCGGGTGGAAACGAAGCAGATGAAAAGGCGTATCTTCTCCCAACGTTTCCTTTATCCACGTTGCAAGCTTCACAATCTGATCTATTGAGTCGCCTATCTTTGGTACTACAAGGTTTGTAATTTCTATGTGGATTCCTTGACGCTTCATCTCCTTTAAACATTCGAAAATAGGCTCAACTGATGGAACAGAAGAGAAGGACTTGTAAAAGTCGGGGTCGCCGCCGCCCTTAAAATCCACGGTGGCTGCGTCAAGGTATGGGGCGATTGTTTTGACGGCTTCCGGCGTCATATAACCGTTTGTGACGAAAGTGTTGAAGAAGCCAACTTGATGGGCGAGTTTCGCCGTTTCATAGGCGTATTCAAAAAATATTGTCGGCTCCGTGTACGTGTAGCTTATCCCCTGGCAGCCGTTGTCCCTCGTGGCTTTTACAACATCCTCCGGCGGGAAGTTTCTACCCGAAATCTGTTTTTCCTGGCTTATCATCCAGTTGTCGCAGAACTGGCAGCGAAAGTTACACCCCACAGTGGCGATCGACATGACAGAAGCGCCTGGATTAAAATGTGAAAGGGGCTTTTTCTCGATGGGATCTACACACGCGGATATGGCTTTTCCATAAACAAGCGAATAGAGAACTCCACCCTCGTTTTTTCTGACAAGACAAAAGCCTGTTGCACCATCCTTTATTATGCATCTTCTGCCGCATAAATTGCACTTGACCTTATTGCCTTCAAGACGCTCATAAAGCATTGCTTCACGCATGGCTATTCCTCCGAAACATGAAAGCCGTTACCATTAAAACCAAGGTTTATCGCCTTTCTAGAAGCCCTAAAACCCTTTCTGTGTCCATCAGTTGTTATGAGGCCGGCTTCGCGGAGCTTTTTCAAGTGGAAAGATATTGTTGTTGCTGAAACTGATTTTGGTAAAATCTTTTCTATGTCGCTGATTGTTTGGGCTTCTGGATATTTTCTCAACAAGTGCTGGAGTATTCTGGTTCTCGTAGGGTCGCTTAGGGCTTCACATATTTTGTGTCCGTTGAATTGTTTTCGCATGTTTTATCCACTATTTTCATATGAAAATATGAGATACATTTAAACCTTCCCAAAAACGCGCACACTATAACAGCGCCTATTTTTGATTTGATTTAATTTCAAAAACAAAAGGAGCTGTGAATGTTTTGATATCTAGCTCTACGTCAAGCAAACCCTCTAGGAAACCCGCCCATATTTCCGCCTCGCTAATGAAAGGCGCTTTAATAAGTATGTATTTGTCCTTGATGTAGAAATCTCCGAAGCCTTGAACTCGCAAGCGTTTAAAAACTTCCGGCCATTTCTCCCGGTCTGCCGCTGAAACGCCGAGGGTTGCCTCTAGGTATACTTTCACGGCTTCGCCCATTTCCCGCCCGATTTCCCACCACTTATCTTTTGGAATGTTACGTATCAGAATGTTTACAAGCTCCACGTTTAAGAAGGCTATGCGGCTTATCCCGCAATAGTATTCGCCGGGAAAACGCCAGTCATAAATCATCATGCTTCTATAAATGTCCAACATCTTAGAAATTAGCGGCTTTATGCCCGGTTCTTTTCCTTCGCGGATTAGCTTGTCAACAAACTCCCGTTCCTCTTCATCCAGAATTATCGTTGTCCTTTTTGCTGAAGACTTCCCGCCGCTCAATGGTTTATCTACTTCCTTGCCTTTCTGCATATCTAATATACCCTTTAGCATACTTTATATGCTTTGTTCCGGCCAAGAAACTTTTAACCAAACATTTAAAAAGCCTCCAGTACGGTTTTTAGTAATTGCCGATGAAGAACCTAACCGCTGAAAAGTAATGATGCGCCCTGGGGTATCTGAGGCGCCAAGCGATTTTAAGAAATCACGTTCTTCTTAACAAGGAAAATTAGAAGGCCAAAGCCTATTAGGAAAAGGACTAGACCCGCAGCCATCGATAACGTGTAATCCAAGTCTAAACCTCTCCATAAGACAAGGACGGCATATGTGGGTCCAGCAAAGATCAGTACTGCTGCAAGTGACGTTAGAAAAGTCCTCCAAAACTTTGAGTTTAAGATGGAAGTTTGCTTTTCTCCAGCGTTCAAATTTTCATCCATCCTCAACCACAAACATTCAAGTAGGTTAATTCATTTGCTTATAACCCTTCCTTTACTTCGTTTCCTAAAGCCTTCATCAAGAACTTGAAAACTGAGAAGCCCGCCCCCCTATTTGCCCTAAAACCGGTTGTTGCCCCTAAAACACACACGCCCTCCAGATTATGTTCTTTGGCTATTCCAAGCATCAACCCGGTGGCGCCGACAATTCTTCCTTTCGCATATAGGACAGCGCCTTTCTCCATAAACTCAACAGCCAGCCTCGGTGACGTGGCGGCAACATACACGCGTCCAACATCCTCCACCGATGGAACGCCGCCCAACGTTATAATGAAGTTGCAGCCATATTTGGCGACGAAGTTAAGCACTTCGCTGCAAAGCTCATAGTGGGCAACAACATCCTCAAAAGATGGCTGCGTGTCTCCAGTCATAATGATGAAGTCGTTCTTCTCCATCGGCGCAGCGTAAAACTCATATTTTGGCAGTCTGCAGACACCATCAGAACCAACCGAAACATAATCCGGAAAATATGGAGCATACATCTCAGCGAAAGGCTTAGCTCCACAAAACTTTATCAAAAGGTGAGCAGCAATCTTTCCAACATTACCAAAACCAGGCAATCCCTGAACAAAAATTGGATTCTCAAGCACTGGAGTAAAAATCTCACGGAAATAAGGCTTGTCCATGGCTTCGCCCAGCAACAAAAAGCCTAATCGAAATAAAAAGGTTTCCAACTTTCCTAAAAGGATTTAAGAGAGTTTGAATTCAGCTTACACTTAGCGGGGTGGGGTAGCCAGGATTAACCCGCTGGGCTCATAACCCAGAGATCGGTCGTTCAAATCGACCCCCCGCTACCAAAACCTCTTAAAAGAGAGTTCCGTTAGCAATCACAGCGTACGAATAGAAGTTTTTTTCCAGAAAGTTTAAAGTCTATACTTTGTTACTAAGCATTGAATCAAGTTGAGGAAAGGAGGAGGAAAATGAACTATTTTGCTCTAGCTTCTTTAGACGAAAAGTCGAAATCTTTGATGCTTATTTCGTTACTTATGATTTCTTCTTTCGCCTTCGCCATTCCAATAGCAGCTAATATGACGCTCCCGGCGTACAACGGGAAAATTTCGCATAAGCTACTTAGCTTTATAGAAGCCCCAGATGATGCTACTATTGACGTACTGATCAGCACCGTCTCAAACGACTATAGCAGTGTCGTAGCGGATATTCAAAGGTTGGGCGGAAAGGTTAGGAGGCAATTCCAGTATGTTAACGCCCTCGCAGCGTCTGTTCCCGCCGACAAAATCTTAGCTTTGGCTGAAAATGAGAACATACTGAAAATTTACTATGATGAGCCGCGAACTTTAGCTGGAGTTATTCCTCCAGTGCCAGAGCTTGACGTGAAACCCGAAACCGCCTCTGCCTACTTAAGCGGTTTCGAAACTATTGCTGCAACGCCGGAGATTATCGCTGAATTGCAGCCATGCAACTATTGGAACCCGGTAGCCATGGGTGCTGAACCAGTATGGGAACTCGGCGACTATGGGCAAGATACGCTGGTAGTAATTATTGACACGGGTCTGTGGGCGGGCCACTTTTTGTTTGCTGGCACTTCTATAATTGGCGGTGTTGACCTAAGCCCAGATGTAGGCACAGAATACGAGGGTTGGAACAGAACAGACAATCATTGGCATGGGACCCACGTGGCAGGAATAATCGCAAGCACTGGTGGAATAATAGTAAATGAAACGGGCTTGCTTGTTCAGAGCATTGAATTGTACACAGGGCAGGAATTGCCCTCTGCTGAACCTTATGGTTATCCAGGCTTTAAGGTAATTTGGTTGTTGGGTATGGCGCCATTTGCCGATCTATTCGCAATCAAAGTATTTCCGCATACCGGAGAGGGTGTTCCAGAATCCTACATTCTCGCAGGAATGGAGTACGCATTAAACATGAAACTTGAACAAGGGTATGATGTAGACGTTATAAGCATGAGCCTCGGCGGCCCAACGCTGTTTGACGGCAGAGACATAGAAGACCGACTGGTGGACTACATAACCTCTCATGGCATAACGGTTGTTGCAGCAGCAGGAAATGAAGGGTCAGCGCCCATGACCGTGAGCAGCCCGGGCTCTGCAAACACGGCAATAACAGTTGCAGCAGCCGCAACACCTGTACAAACACGAGTTTTTTGGGACTACCTTTACGGGACGCTTGGAATAGGATATTATCTATTCACCAGCGAAACACCACAAATCATTTACTTCAGTAGTCGCGGTCCGACATCTGACGGCCGCTTAAAGCCAACTTTAGCTGCCACAGGAGTATTTGTCCTATCAGCTTACCATGAGGCAGAAGAGCCACAAGCTATCGCGTGGGCCTCTGGAACTTCTATGGCTACGCCAGCAGTTTCAGGAGCCGTGGCGCTGCTAAACACCTATGCAGAGACGTTCATTCCGAAAGCCACCCCCGAAGATTATAAGCAAGCACTTCAAAAGGGCGCAGTTTGGCTTGAAGGCTACAATGAATATGACCAAGGAGCAGGCTTCCTAAACGCTTCGAATGCGCTTGTCGCCCTAACGGAGGACGCTTCAATTGGTGACGTGGCGGAGCCTCTGCCTTTTTGCGACTGGCTTGAAGACATAAGTAACATACCAATCTTTAGCGCTGGAACCTATGAAACAGACATCATTGACCTCCCGCCGGGCCACAAGAAAGACTTCATATTCAAAGTGACCCACCTCACTGGCTCCATAGAGCTTGAGATAACAAAACTGAAGAAGGGTACTGATCTAGGTCTAAACAGCCTTGAGGTTTACATCCAAAGCGCGAAAAGAACAACATACGCCTACTTCATAGACAGCGCAAACGTTTGGGGAAACGCCCGCTTCCTCATCACTGACTACGAAACCACATGGTCCGGAAAGGTAACAGGTGTCTACACGGATGACCTAACTCGGCTAGCACCTATAGAACCAGGTTATGTCAAAATAGTCATAGAAAACGACTGGACAAGCTATGACAAAATATCATGCCACATAAAAATCACAGTTAAGCACGAAAAACCACAGAGCGGCCGATACAGCTACATAATATTGACTGGGAGAATTTCTGAAGGAAAAAGCACAGGATGGATAAAGATTGATGTGCCAAAAGGGGCAACTTCGGCAGAAATTATACTGTATTGGCAAAGGGACTGGAGTGTCTACCCAACATCAGACCTTGATCTCCTAGTGTACTGGGACCAGGGACTTAGTTACAACGGAGCAACATTAAACTCGCCAGAAAGAGTGCTGATTGATAAGACGAAAACACTTTACATTAGAATAGAGGGCTATGCGGTTTATGCTCCCACAGAACCATACATGCTAATTGTGAAGTTTACGCTACAACCGCATAAGGACAGAACTTGCGGTTAATTGGTCGACACCCGTTAAAAGTGCAATTACACAATTTCCCTTCTTTTTATATCAAATTGATGAGCAAAATGACCTAAATAAAAGATGGCAGGTATATGCTATTGTGTTCCGCTAATGTCCCAACGATACGGAGAGCCCTTCTAAAGGATTATTGCTTGAAAAAACTACTTGCCCATTAATCTTAAGTTCTTCGTATTGAAGCAGAGTCCTCCACAATTTCGCCTCATTCATGGATTTCTGAAGTCTCTGCTTAATCTGCTTGATAATCCTCGTTCTTTCCGCATCAGACAACTCAAGAATGTCTATTTTCTTTGGCGTTTTCTTGTTTTTTGCTGCCATGTTGTTTCCCTCGGTTATGCATGTTTATCGCATGTCTTAATAAATTGGTTCCTTCAGAAGGTGAAATGTTCTGATGGTCGATATATTCCGCAGCCCGCATATGGCTGGGAAAAGATTAAAGAGTCCACTGTTGATAACAGTCTTATTACACAAAAGTGTGGTTGATTATGCAAAGGGACACTGTAGGAAACGCCTTGTTTAGTGTGACTGTTAACCCGTTGTTGAGGGGGCTTATCAGCCGTTTCGACATTGAATGCCCCCGTGATGGAAGTTTGCTCCTAAACTCTCTGAAAGATTTTTTAGGCGAACCCATCAACCTCTGCCCCACTTGTAGAAGCATAAGCCGCAACATAGCCAAACCCTTCTATGAGGTTGGCAGTCGCCTATTGAAAGCGGACAAGGACTTCATGAGAAAACAGTTCATCAAAGACAAGTATGGCGAAGCATGGTTTAAGGGTTTTGGTTTAATGATGAAAGGAATAGAAAAGTATGGAATTCGCATACCCTTCGTGCCAGCCGGTCCCTTCGAAGTTGTCTGGAACTTCACGTATAAGTGTAATTTGAGATGTAAGCATTGTTATGAAGACGCGGGAAGTGCTTCGCTTCCAGAATTATCCACGGACGAAGCAAAACGGGTTATCGACAATCTTTCAAAAATTGCGGGCATAGGTCTACCAGCCCTCTCCCTTAGTGGCGGGGAACCTCTGGCAAGGAAGGACTTTTTTGAAGTGGCAGCCTACGCCAAAAAACGCATACCATACATCAGCATAGCCTCAAACGGGACACTAATCACCAAAGACATAGCCAAGAAAATCAAGGACGCCGGAGTAGACTATGTGGAGATAAGCATTGATGGAGCATCGCCAAACGTGCACGACGAGTTTAGAGGGATACCCGGCGCCTTCAAAAAAGCCCTACAAGGTGTAAAAAACTGCGTTGAGGAGGGCATAGACACATGTATTGCAACGGTTCTGCATAAAAACAACCTTGCAGAAATCGAGAAAATCCTACAGTTGGCAAAGGAATTGGATGTCAGATTCATGCATTTCAATTATATTCCAACTGGACGGGCAAGGACGCTTGTTGAACTAGACCTGACACCAGAGGAGAGACTTCAGGTTTTGCAGATCATAGGCAAAGAGATAATCAGCCTATACCTACAAGCCAAAGAAGAAGAGTTGAAAACCGGCAGGTCAAACGTAAAGGTGGACAGATTCTTTAGCACGTGCCCACAATACGCAAGCGTTACAAAGGAGTTGTCTCAACAAGTTGGCCAAAAATTCATGGTTGAAGCCCATTACGCAGCGAAAAAAGGCGTCGAAAATGTTGCCAATTTCTTAGGCGGATGCGGGGCTGGACGCTTATATTGCGCTATAGAGCCAAACGGTGACATAAAACCGTGCGTTTTCTTCCCGACAAATGAAGAGACAGTTCTCGGCAACATGTTGAAGGATTCTTTTGAAGAAATCTGGGACAGAGATCCTATGCTTTGGCAGCTGCGAGTTAGGGAAAACCTTGAAACCTATATTGTAAAGGGCAGGGAAGTTGGTTGCGGAAATTGTCCGGATAAATATATTTGCGGAGGGTGCCGGGCGAGGGCTTACAGCTACTTCAACGGAAACGTCAAAGCACCCGACATTGGATGCATTCACAACAAACTTTTATGGGAAGAAGTGATGAAAAGGGTTCTCAGCAAACCCTAAGCTTTGCCCTTTTCCTCTTCACCAAAATACGCTGTCCACTTAAGTTTGCGGGAATCTCTCCTAAGCTTTAAAGAGCTTTTCCTACATTTGCTTGAACAAAACCAGAAAATGGACCCGTCATTTTTAACATACATCATGCCAGTGCCCGGTGGAAACTCGTTCCCACAAAACGAGCACTTCCTAGGTTTTGCCATCCATAAAACCTCCAGCTTCCATGCATGTTCGCAACTTACCTTGTTATTTTCTTCGCTTCCCTTTCGGTTTCTCTTAGCATAAGGATGTCCTGCAAGCGAACAGGGCCCTTCACATTGCGGGTTATAATGCGTCCCTTATCTTTTCCCTCTAGAATCCGCACTCTGACTTGTGTGATTTCCCCTGTCACACCAGTTCTTCCAATAATTTGAATGACTTCTGCAGGGGTTAATTCTTCCTCTGCCTCTGTTGTCTCTTTTTCCTTGCTCATTACTTAGCTCCTTTCCTTATCTGTTCAACTCGCTTAATTATCTCTTTAATAAGCCCTGCGGCGTCGCCTTCATTGATTACACATGCAGAAGCTGCTGAAACCTCTATGCCAACAGCCTCGCCGAGCTTCGCCTTGCTGGGAACGTAGACGTATGGAATCTTCCTTTCTTCGCAGAGCAGCGGCAAATGTGCAACAACTTCTGGGGGGTCAACATCCTCCGCTATGACCACAAGCTTTGCTTGTCCCCTCTCAACAGCTTTGGTTGTTTCGTTTGTGCCCTTTTTCACGGTTCCCGTCTTAGAGGCTAATTGTAGGGCTTCATAGGCCGCATCTGCAACTTCTTTTGGAACCTCAAATTTCACGTAGAACGGTTTGGACATAAGCCTCACCCTCAAATGCACTGTTCTTAATCAACAACACCTATTTATCAATGTTTCGACAAGAAAACGCGAAAAGTCTTTCATTACGCAAAGCAACGTAGAAAGGTTTAAATAATATGTCCCGTTGAAACCTTTTGTTTTTCGAGGGGAACTTAAAAAGTTGATTAGACTAGGCCGCATACTCCATGTTAGCCAAAATAGAAACATTATTGTTAAAGTGGAAAACTTACCAAAGTTAGGGGAAACCGTCGTAGACGAAAACTTAAAACCTATAGGTGAAGTTTTCGACATTTTCGGACCGGTATCTTCACCCTATGTGGCTATAAAACCCAAAATTTCTAAACTGGACTTTTTGGCTGGCAAGGCGTTGTATATGCTCCCCTCGAAAAAGAGAAGGGAGAAACATGAGTGATGCGGAAGTTGAAGATGAAAGTCTTACCCCACAGATTCAATATGCGAAGGTTCAAGCTTGTCCAGAATGCGGCAGCACAAGGCTCATGCGCGATTACGAATGCGCAGAGCTTGTGTGCATGAACTGTGGATATGTTATCGCCGCTAAATTGGCGGACAGAGGGCCGGAATGGAGGGCTTTCGACGATGAGCAAAGAGCGAAGAGAACCCGCGTAGGAGCCCCCTTGACATACACTATACATGATAAAGGTTTATCCACTATGATTGACTGGCACGACAGAGATATCTATGGAAAAGGTTTGTCTCCAGGACAGAAGGCTCAGGTTTACAGGCTTAGGAAGTGGCAACGCCGCATTAGAGTTTCAGACGCAACTGAACGCAACCTAGCCTTCGCGCTGTCCGAAATAACGAAAATTGCAAACACCCTAAACCTACCGAAAAACATACTGGAAACGGCTTCTCTCATATATAGGAAAGCTGTTAAAGAGAAGCTAATACGTGGAAGATCAATTCAAGGAGTAACTTCCGCCGCCATATATTTGGCGTGCAGACAGTGTGGTTTACCTAGAACCTTGGAGGAGATTGCCCAAGCGTCAAACGTAAGCAAGAAAGAGGTTGGCCGCAGCTACCGCTTCCTAATAAAAGAGCTGAACTATTTCATTCCACCCTTGAAGCCAAGCCAATACATAACAAAATTCTCAAACCAACTTACAATGCAAGGCAAAGTTGAGGAAATAGCCCACAAAATCTTAGCAGCAGCCAAAGAGTTGAAACTCACCTCCGGAAGGGGACCCACAGGCATAGCTGCAGCTGCAAGTTATATAGCCTCCGTGTTGACCGGAGAGAGGAAAACGCAGAGGGAAATAGCCGAAATAGCACAAGTAACAGAGGTCACTATTCGAAACCGTTACAAGGAGCTTGTTGAACGATTAATGTTCAATATAACTCTCTAAGCCTACCCCCTCTTTTCACGCCGGTGAAATTTAAAATATTTCCTTCAGTTTTCAGTCTACGACAAAACACATTTTAGTATCCGGAGGCATTTTTAATTATTGGGTTGTTGGTTTGGTAAAGTGTCCAAAGTGTGGAAGCGAGGTATCTACAGCCGTTAAGACATGGAATGTTTCCGCCCGTGGTCCTCAAGAGGGTGCACCTAAGTTAATGGGACTTTTCGAATGCCCAAGTTGCAAGGCAAGGTTCAGGACTATGGTTGAAGAGAAGAGTGAGAAGGAGGAGACAGTAAGCATTAAAAACATGGTTGAAAGAATAAAAGTGATAAAAGGTGAGCTGATGCAAACTCTGAAAAACCTGCGCGAAAAAATAAAGACCCTTGAAACTGAACGGGCAAATTTAATGCTTGAAATTGAAAAGTTGAAGAAAGCCGCGGAGTCCAGAGTCAGCGCATTAGAAAGCGAAGTAAACATGCTGCGGGAAGAAGTTAAATCTTTAAGAGAACTGCTCGGTTACACGGAAGAAGGGGAAAAATAGAAAACCAAGCGTGTGTCTGTGGCGTTGCTTCTACATCTAAGGACTTGAGGAACTTTTTCGCGGTTTTCCGAGCCTTTGCAACAGCCTTTTCGTTGTTTGAGTTTGGTTGATTTTTGGGTTCTCCTCAACTTTGCCGTTTTTTATTCTTTTAAGGAAATCAGGTAAACCCATTTGTTCAGTTGCCTTCCGCACTTCTTAGATTAAGCCTCGCCTTGTGAATGGTTAAACTTAAAGGTTTGTTCTCTATTTTTTAGGTTTATGCCATACAAGTTTACATTCGATCTTTCAAAAATTCCAAGGTTCTTTTTCACAGAAGTCACAAGAATAAGCTATGAGAAAAGGATGCATAAAAGAATTGGCAGTGCTTTACAAGACCTTATTAGAAGGTTTAGGATTGAGGAGTTGACGGGGTTAAACCTATCGGATGCTGTCCGCCTTCTAGAGGATTTAGTTGACGTGGAGGCTAGGAATTCTTTGGAAAGGGAAAAATTTAGAAAAACAAAGAGGAGAGTGCTTTTCCTTCCACATTGTTCGAGAAAGTTTATGGATAACCGTTGTAAGGCAAGGTTTGAGCATGACATCCCCACGTATGTTTGCGCCCACTGTTCTCCAGACTGCCTCATTAATAAGGCGGTTTCTATCGCTGAAAGAAAAGGCTATGACGTGTACATCTTGCCCGGAGGATCCTGCGTTTCAAGGATTTTGAAGATGAACCGTTATGAAGGTGTTGTTGGAGTTGCTTGCGGTGAGGAGTTGAGGCTTGCTGGAGAAGTTTTAAGTCAAATGAATATTGCAGGTCAAGCTGTACCTCTATTGAAGAATGGATGTGCAAACACATTTTTTAACATGGAAACACTACTAAGGATTTTATAGAAAAACGATGGGAAGTTGAAAGCCGCGCAGTGAATTTTACTTCGTTTCAGCCTTCTTTTTCTTGGCAGTTTTCTTGGTGGCTTTCTTGCATGACACTACATTTACACCTCAAAATCAGTAAATGGTTGTTGTTCACTTTATGTTAATATATTTTTTAGAACTTTTCTTGTAAAATAAGGGTGAGAACTTTTTGTAAATTTAAAGAAAAATGTTCTAGCTACTTGATTATTTCTCTTTTCTTCCAGCGAAGATTTTTGCTGTGACACTTCCTGCATTTAACTGCTGTGGTAGCGTTTCTGACGCCGCATTCTCTGCAGATTTTAACGTAAAGTCTGCGTTGTTGCGCTAAAGTTTTTTTGAAAGGGTCTGTTATTGGCATTGTTTAAACCTCTGGGGTACAACAAACAATAAATACCGCTCAAATATATTTTTTGGTTTGACACTTCAAGTTTTGAAGCGCCCACCCTTCATAGTGGCCTGTTTTACCTTGTGTAAGTTATTCAGACATTTGGAAGGAGCAAAATTAAACAAGCTATTTAACAAGGTCTGGGGAGAGGATTCTCTAGAACTTTTTAACCGCAACATATTTATTTATCGGAAAAAAAGGTTATGAAGCCATAGAAAAAGTGAAAACAAGGAGTGAGGCGGTACAATGTCTGAGAGCAACTCAGTGTTGATCGGGAAAAAGCCAGTAATGAACTATGTACTGGCTTGCATAACCCTCTTCCACGGCGGAGCAAAAGAGGTAAATATTAAAGCCAGAGGAAGAGCCATAAGCCGAGCTGTCGACGTCGTTGAAGTTGTAAGGCGCCGATTCCTACCAGACGTTAAGATAAAGAAAGTGGGCATTGGAACCGAAACAGTGCCACCTAGGGAAGAGGGAGGCACACCCACAAACGTCAGCACCATCGAAATAACACTAGAACGCTGAGAACGTCAACAAACAATAAACACGCCTTCAATTCCAAGGCTCCGCCGCCCCTCCTTTATTTGTGGAGGGCGCTTTCCTAGGTGAAAACGGTACTATGCAGTTTCTGTTTGAAAAGCGGGATACTGTGCCAAAAATGTTCGGAAAAAATTAAGTCCGGCGAAGTGTCGGAGCTAGACTTGAAAGTTGCCCGGCTACTTTTGTCTTTAGAGGAGAGTTATCCGTCGCTTCAAAATGTTACCTTTTATAAAGCGGTGGAGGCTGGAAAAACCTTAGCAGTGCTTGTGGGCAGGGGGGATGTTCCTCGTCTTCTCGGCTATGGCGGGAAGATAATTAAAGCTTTGAGTGAGAAGACGGGGAAGTCTATTCGTGTGCTTGAAAACGGTGTTGATGATAGGAAGTTTTTGGAGGATTTATTCGCTCCATTAAGCATAGTTACCATAAACACTATTTGGCTTCCTGATGGAACAACTGAAACAAGGGTAATTTTGAGAAGGAAAAGTGGCAGACAGCCTCCCTTCGATGTTAAGGCTTTAAAGGAGATTGCCCGTAAAGTTCGAAACATGACGTTGCGTGTAGAGTTTGCCGACTAACTAGAGGCTGCTTGTATATGAAGTTGGACGCCCTTGGAGACTGGCGGAGAACCCATTACTCTGTTGATGTAAAACCCGAACTGGACGGGCAAGAGATAATTCTATTTGGGTGGGTTCAGGAAATCAGAGATTTGGGCGGTATACGCTTCATAATATTGCAGGATCGCGAGGGCACTGTGCAGATTACGGTTCCACGAAAAGTGGTTAGCGCCGAAGTTTTGTCGAAGTCGGAAATGTTGCAGAAAAGATACAGCATCGGCGTCAAAGGAGTTGTGAGGAAGACTGAAATGACGCCCAGGGGTGTCGAAGTTATACCGAAAGAGATAAGGATTTTTGGCACAGCCTCGCCGCAGCTGCCCATCGACATAACTGGAAAAGTGCCGGCCTCGCTGGAGGTGCGCTTGGACGCGCGTGCACTGGACCTTTGCCGCGAGGAAAACGTGGCAATTTTTAAGATTCAACATACAGCTGTTGATGCAATACGCAATTTTCTATTTGAAAAAGGCTTCATAGAAGTTCACACACCCCGTATAATTGCCTCAGCCACTGAGGGCGGTGCCGCGCTTTTCCCAGTGGACTATTTTGAGAGGAAGGCTTTCCTCGCGCAGAGTCCTCAGCTTTACAAGGAACAGCTTGTCATGAGTTTGGAGAAGGTTTTTGAGATAGGGCCGTTTTTCAGGGCTGAGGAATCCCACACGCGGAGGCATTTGAGCGAGTTTGTCTCCATAGACATTGAGCAGGCTTTTGCCACGGCTGAGGATGTCATGCAGCTGTTAGAGCAACTCATACAACACACATGCAAGGTGGTTAACGAAAAATGCCGCAAAGAATTGGCCGTGCTGAATTATCGGGTTGAAGTGCCTGAAATCCCGTTCAAACGCCTAACATACGACAAAGTTCTGGAAGACTTGAAAAAAGAGGGTGTAGAAATCCCGTGGGGTGAAGACATACCGACACCAGCCTTCAGAACTTTAGGCAAAATTCACCCATACTTCTACTTTATAACGGACTGGCCGACGCGTTCCAAGGCTTTTTACATAAAACCACGAGACGACAACCCAGAACTCTGCGAAGGCTTCGACTTGATGTGGCGCTGGATTGAGTTGGCGTCCGGCGGAACAAGAATATCCTCGAAAGAATTGCTCATACAACGCCTCAAAGAAAAGGGGTTAAACCCAGAATCCTTCAAATACCACTTGCAAGCCTTCGATTATGGCATGCCGCCCCACGCCGGCTGGGCCATAGGCCTGGAAAGGCTGACGATGATGTTGACGGGTAAAAGAAACATTAGAGAAGTCACCTTGTATCCTAGGGACAAGTTTAGGCTTACACCATAATTTTGCTGCGTTGCCCCTTATTCTCTCCCGTCCACTAAATTTTCCTCTCTCAGCAAGGGTCATAGTTGCGGCTTTTCCGATTCTACAAATACACTACCCCTCTATGGTTTTCTGGACTTTTTCATGTTTTTGATTTGAATTTGTTCTAAAAGTTGATAAGTGACCGCGTTTTTATCCACGGGACATGGGAGAACATCCAAAAATAGCGTGCGGCGTCTTTGGCGCAATAAGCCTCAGCAAACAGCCCATATTCCCCTACATTTATTGGGGTTTGAGGGCGCAAAACCATAGGGGACATCAGTCCCACGGTTTTTTGACATATTTAAACGGCGAGTTTTACGCTTACAGAAGCCTAGACCTTGTCCCGAAAATTAGGGCAAGTGCCATCCACGAGTGGTTTGGGAAACTGCCCGGTTCAATAGGCATAGGCAACGTCAGATACACTACTTCTGGAAAAACTGACGAGAAATCTCTTTTAGACGGCACACAGCCCTCAACAGCCAATAAAAACGGCTTAAAAGTGGCGGTCTCCTTTAACGGAAACATTGTTAACGCAATTCAGCTTAAAAGGGAGATCAGCCGACACTTTCCAGGGTTTTCTTATGGAAGCGACGCAGACATAATATGCCACAAACTTTTGATCGCGCTTACGGAGGGGAGAAGCCTTGAAAAAGCCGTGGAAAAATGTATGGAGGAAATAGACGGCGCCTTTTCGGTGGCTGGAATAACTGGGGATGGAAAATTTTTCGCCTTCAAGGATCCCCATGGGATAAGGCCCTTATGTGCTGGCCACAGCCCGAGCGGAGACGTTTACGCTGTTTCATCTGAAAGTGTAGGCTTGGATATAAACGGCTTTTACAGAGATTTTGAACTGGAACCGGGCGAGTTTGTGACGGTTTCTGAAAAAGGTTTTGAAAGAACAAGACTGAAAAAGGGACGTAGGGCTTTCTGCGCCTTCGAGTTCGCCTACTTTGCTAGACCGGACTCCATTTTCAACGATAAACATGTTTATGAAATCCGCGAAGAGTTTGGCAGAAACCTCGTCCGCGAGTATCCTGAAGTGGTGAAGGACGCAGACATGGTTATTTCAATGCCTGAAACCGGAGATGACGCGGCTTTCGGAGTGCATGAAGAGTCTGGTTTGCGCTGGGAAAGAGCCACCAGAAGGCACCGGTATGTTACGGAGCGCGCCTTCATCCTTCTTGAGAAGGAGCGTTACGCCACCATAGACAAGAAAATTAACATTTTAGCCTCCAAAATGAAAGGAAAGAATATTATAGTGGTGGATGACAGCATTGTGAGGGGAGACACGACAAGGGTTACCATTGAGAAGCTTCGCAGAATGGGCGCCAAAAAAGTTTATTTGTTTGTGACTTTCCCACGCATTATTGGACCATGCTTTTACGGCATAGACATGGCAACCTACGGCCAACTCATAGGCGCCAAACACACGCCAGAAGAGATAGCTAAAATCATTGGGGCGGACGCTGTCTGCTACCAATCGATTGACGGGTTTGTGAAGGCCACGGGCTTCAGAAAAGACGAGCTATGCCTCGGATGCTTGACTGGCAAGTATCCAACGCCTCTAGCCCAAAAAATCGCCGACGAAATGAAGAAGAGGTTTCTGGAAGGCCGCGAAGAACCCGGGAGGCTTTACGAGATTCCAGAGCTTTTCGGCGAAAGCTAACGCTGGTAAAAAAGATTAAAGCCTTACACTCATTTTAACGTTTGAAGGTGAAAAGGGCGTTGGTGGAAAAGGTCGGAGTTCTTGTCGTCTCTTATGGGGCACGGGAAGCCGCTATGATGGACGCCTTCACAAGAAGCCCCAACTACCAAGTGGAAGTTTATGTGGCGGACAAACAGCGCAACCCATTCAACGTGAAAAGGGCAGCCCAACACGTGGTCATACCAGACTTAAACGTGAACGACATATGCAGGTTCGCTGAAACCCACAAGGACAAAATAGACTTCGGCATAGTTGGTCCTGAAAAGCCCATTATTGAAGGTGTCCGTGACATTGTGGAAAAGCGCACGGGCATACCCATGATTTGCCCAACAAAGGAATATGCCATAGAAGCCAGCAAAGTTCAACAGCGGCTTCTTTTCCAGGAAATTGTTCCAGAGGTTAATCCCAGCTTCAAAATTTTCAAACCTGAAGATTACAAAACGCGGGAAGACGCCAAAAAAGCCCTTTACAAGTGGCTTGACGAACTCAACGACTTGGCGGTTGTTAAACCGGACAAGCCAGCCGCCGGGAAAGGCGTGGGCGTCTGGGGAGACCACTTCACAACCCGAGAACAACTTTTCGAGCATTTCTGGGAAAACCTTCAGCACGGCGCAGTCATAGTAGAAGAAAAAATTGAAGGTGAAGAATCCAGTTTTCAGGCTTTCTGTGACGGCAAGCATCTGGTGCCTCTTCCAGAAACCCGCGATTATAAACGCGCCTTCGACGGCGACAAGGGACCAAACACCGGTGGGATGGGCTCCTACAAGGATGCGGGCGACATCTTGCCATTCATGACAAAGGCGGACAGAGAAAAGGAAATAGCCGTCGTGAACAGGATTTTTGAGAAGTGGAAGGCCTCCGCTGGCCAAGCACTGCGGGGCATCCCGTTTTATGTGGCGTTTATGCATACGGGCAAGGAGCCCAAAATCCTTGAGAACAACAGTCGCCCCGGAGACCCGGAAATAATAAACATTCTGCCAATCTTGAAAGATGATTTTGTGGATGTTTGCTTCAAAATTCTTGAGGGAAACTTAACTCGCATAGAGGTTGAAAAGGCTGCTACGGTTGTAACCTACAAGGTTCCGCCAAACTACGGTGGGTTCGAGGAAGCCTTTCCAGAACGGGTAAACAAGAGGGAAGTGGGCAGCCCGGTGGATTTGACAAGGGCCTATGAGTTGGAAAGAAGGTATGGCGATAGAATCCGCGTTTATCCGGCGTCCATGGAGCTTCGTGGAAACGAGGTTTACGCCTTGAAATCCCGGGCTGTCTGCGTTGTCGGCATAGGAGAAACCATAGAATCTGCCAGAAATATTTCTTTGGAGGGGATAAACGCCATAAAGGGTGGGGCCCTCTGGCATCGGACAGACATAGCCTCAAAACAACACATAGAAAAGAGCGTCCGCCACATGGAGGAACTCCGGAAACGAAAATGAAAAAAGCGTATATATCAGACTGTGAAGGGCCGATTTCAAAAAACGACAACGCCTTCGAGCTTACAGCCCGCTACGTGCCAAACGGCGAACACTTTTACACTGTTATAAGCCGATACGACGATGTTTTGGCAGAAGTCTTCGAAAGGCCGGGATACAAGGCTGGCGACACCTTAAAGCTGATACTGCCTTTTCTGAGGGCTTATGGCGTTACGGACAGGAAAATGCGAGTTTTCTCGGCGAAAACCCTTGTTTTAATCCCAAAAGTTAAGGAAGCCCTTTGGTTTATCCGAAGCGTGGCGGAAGCCTTCATAGTTAGCACAAGCTACGAGCACTACATTAGGGCGCTTTGCCGCGTCATAGACTTTCCGTTTGAAAACGCCTACTGTACAAGGGTTGAAATCGACAAATATACGTTGAAAGAAGGAGAGAGGAATAGGCTTAGGGAATTAGCCGCCGAAATAGCCAAAATGCCCATAATCGAAATTCCACCGGGCGCCAAAACCATCAAGGACTTTCCAGAACCGCAGAGAAAAGCCATCCAAAGGCTGGACGAAATTTTCTGGAAGGAAATAGCCGCCATGGAGATCGGAAAAATTTTCAGCGAAGTCAACCCCGTCGGAGGACACGAGAAGGCGGAGGCAGTTAGACAAATAGCCGAAAGAATGGGGTTAAGCCTTTCAGACGTGGTTTATGTTGGCGACAGCATAACAGACGTGGAAGCCTTCAGAACAGTGCGCCGCGACGGCGGCTTAACTATATCCTTCAACGGCAACGAATACGCCGTAAGGGAAGCGGAAATCGCCGTCATGGCGGATAAAGCCCTAGTCACCGCGGTGCTAACAGAGGTTTTCTGCAAACAAGGCAGAGAAGGCGTGATAAAACTTGCAGAAGCTTGGAACATTAACACGCTTAAAGGCCTTGACATAAACCAGCAATTGAAAAACCTTTTTTGGGAAGCACATGGAGCCACTTTGCCAACAGTTGAAATTGTTAAAAAAGAGAACTTAGATAAACTGATAAAAGAAAGCACAAGTTTCAGAAAAAGCGTAAGAGGAGAAGCCATAGGAAGGCTTGGATAATTTTGAACCCGCTCAGCAAGATCAAACATGAGATTATAATTGTAATCGCAATCTCCATCATTGTAGTTGCAACAGTTGCGGCATTTCAATTTTTATCAACAAAAGAGGTCAAAGAGGAGGAAAAAGAAAAAACAAAGTGGGTTTACTGCGGCGCCATAACATTGCTAGTTCCAGACATGCGCAGCATAAAAGACCCGGAGTTCGTGCGGTACCCAGACCATAGAGTTTTCAGAGACTCTCAAGGCTTCTATTACATTGTGGCATCATTTTTCAAAACAGATGGCGCATGGCTGACCGGTGTCATAAAAACCAAGGATTTACGCTCCTACACTTTTGTTGGTTTTACGCCAACATCAATGGACGGAAAGATAGCGCCCTACTGCATATACAACCCGGACGATGGAAAATTTTACCTCTATTACAGCGACTGGAAAAACACGGTTGATATAGACATTCGCCTTGCAAGGCTTGGACTAGCCATTGGAACAGACATTAACAGCCCATCAGAGTTCGCAGACCATGGATACTTAACAATAGAAAACATGCCGGAAATTCTCTCCCCAAACCTCGGCTGGGACCCATACATAGCGAAAGTAGATGACGCCTACTACATGCTGATATCAGCCGCCAAATACGAAATGCATTTAGCAACAGCCAAAAACCTTGGAACAAAATGGAACTACACTAAAATTGCGGTGACGGGCACCCTTGAAAATCCAACACTGTTCTGTCTAAATTCAAAATGGTACATGCTTGTGGGAATATACAACGGAAGAGGCTATGACTTATACTCGTCGGAAGACCTCAAATACTGGAACATTGTGAAGAAGAACTTCTTCCAAGACGGAAACTACAGTGAACTGCCTTCGGGCTCAACAAGCCTAATTGTCGATGGTGTGTTCTACCACTTGTATCAAGTTCCGTTGGGAGAAGACCGCTACGAGTTATGTTTGGCATACATTAAGGTTGAAGATTTAATAGCTGAAATCAACAAAGTAGAATAAACCCCAACACGATGCTGGAGAGAATCGCTTTGACGAAAGAAAAACGTATAGAGGACACTTACGCTGAGGCTTTTGAGGGCGTTTACTGCCGTGTAATTGTTACGGCTGACGATGATGAAACCTTGCGGAAAGCCGCCTTACACGCAACCGCCACACCATCCATAGTTATTGGGAGAATTGAGGGCGGAATAGAAAAGTGGCTAAGCAAAGAGGAGACACCGGACGACCGTAAAGGCGTGATGCTTCAGTTTTGGGGTGGAATAGACCCCAAAAAGCCTTTTTCAGACTCCCTTAAAAAGTTTGAAATTGAACTCTCCTACCGGATTAGGCAAGACATTCTTGTGAAGCCTTTCACGGCGGTTTTTGATGCTTTGCCGAACGCTTTGGGCAAGATTGACATGATGGAGCGAGTTGGCCACTGCGGAGACGGCTACGAGTGGACAGAAACCCGTTTTGGACGCGAGGTGATTATTGTGCCAATAATGGTTCCAGACTTTGTTATAGAGCGTTTTTTGGGCTATGGGCGGGGCGTCATGGGCGCAAACTTTTGGATAATGTGCCAAACAAAAGAGGCGGTTAAAGAGGCCGGAGCGAAAGCCCTTGAAGCCATCCACAAAGTGGAGGGTGTGGTCACGCCTTTTGAAGTGTGCTCCGCCGGCTCGAAGCCTGAAACCCGTTTTCCATGGATAGGCCCCACCACAAACCATCCCTATTGCCCTTCTCTGAAGAACCGTTTAGGCAAAGAATCCAAAGTTCCGGAGGGCGTAAACTATATTCCGGAAATCGTGATCAATGGAGTTTCCCTCGAAGCCGTCAAAAAAGCCATGAAGGCTGGCATAGAGGCTGCCTTAACCGTTAAAGGCGTTGTGAAAGTTTCCGCCGGGAATTATGGCGGAAAACTTGGCGAATACAAGATTTACTTGCGTGAGCTGTTTCCATGAAACGCCTCTTCGATGTGGTGGGCTTCGGCGCCCTAAACGTGGACAAACTCTATAGAGTTAACAGGATAGCCGGTCCAGACGAAGAAGGCTTTGTCATAAGCTGCGAAGAATCCTGCGGCGGCTCAGCAGCGAACACCGTTGTGGGACTGGCGAGGCTCGGCTGCAGGGTGGGCTTTATCGGGAAGGTTGCAAATGACCGGGAGGGCAAAATGCTCCTCGAAGATTTTCGCAGAGAAGGCGTCGACACTAAAGGTGTTATAAGGGCTAGGAGTGGGCGCAGCGGCGTCGTCATGGGCTTCGTAGACCAGAGGGGTGAACGCGCTCTATACGTGGATCCGGGTGTAAACGACACCATAAAATTTGAGGAAATCAACAAGGATTACGCCTTCAAAACCACTTTTCTCCATTTAACATCCTTCGTTGGAGAAAAATCCTTCGAAGCTCAGAAAAAACTTGTGGAGAGTCTCCCCGAACACGTGAAAGTTAGCTTAGACCCCGGCGAACTATACGCCAGAAAGGGTCTTGAAAGGCTTAAACCCATAATTGGCAAGTGTTCTGTTTTTATGCCAAACGCGAAAGAGCTAGCGCTGCTGACAGGAAAAGAGGATTACGTGGCTGGAGCTGAAAAAATACTTCGAATAGGGGTAAAGATAGTTGCCGTTAAGCTCGGCAGCCGCGGATGCTACGTCACAAACGGCGAAGAAAGCCACCATGTTGAAGCTTTTAAAGTGGAAGTTGCGGACACAACCGGCGCAGGCGACGCCTTCTGCGCCGGCTTCCTTTACGGCTTGCTAAACAACAAAAGCCTAAAAGAGTGCGGGAGACTTGGCAACTTTGTGGCTTCAAGGTGTATAATGAAGATGGGCGCTCGGGCTGGGCTGCCGCGTTTGAAGGAGCTTAAAACTTCTTTTCCAGATATGTGATTAGGCTTTCGAAGATTAGTTTTCCATCTCCGTGGAAAGGCATAAGTGTCTGCCTAGTCCAGTCGGGCTGCTGCCACCAGAAAAACGCCCTTTCCGGATGGGGCATCAAACCGAAAACGGTGCCTTCGGGATTGCAAATTCCAGCTATGTCATGGAACGAGCCGTTCGGGTTTGTTGGGTAAACGCCGTTGGCGTAATTTCCACCCTTGTCGCAGTAGCGGAAAACAAGCTGGTCGTTCTCGTAAAGCCTCTCTAAACACCGCCTTTCCTTTTCTTTGGGAAATAGGAAACGCCCTTCAGCGTGGGCGACGGGCATACGCAAAACCTTGCCCTCTGGAATTTTACATGTAAACACGCATTTCCCATGGTTTTCATGTTTTAGGTAGACCCAGCGGCAATGATATCCCGGCGGATGGTTCGTGGCTAGAGCAGCCTCCGGATAGGGGGTTATGCCATCAAAAGCTGGAAGGAGGCCAGCCTCAACAAGCACTTGGAAACCGTTGCAAATGCCGAGGATTGGGCGGCCTTCGTCAACGAAGGCTTCCAGTTCTTTGCCGATTTTTGCGACAAGCCACTTCGCCCATATGGCTCCGGCCCTCACATAGTCTCCGAAAGAAAAGCCTCCGGGGAAAATTAGGACGTCGTAATCCATTAGGTTTCGCTTTTTAACCATCTCGTTGGCATGTAGTATTTCGGCTTTAACGCCCAAGGCTTCAAAGGCTGTTTGGGTTTCAACGTCGCAGTTGGTTCCGCCCACACGTAAAATGCAGACATGGATTTCTTCACGCTTCATGAGGCTTCACCCCTCTTCTAGAAAACTTTTCCAAGCCCTCAACAATTCGCCTAAAGACGCGTCTACAACAACATCGCCATTTAAACCATAAATGCAGAGCCTTGCCTCTCCGCAGACTTGGCCGATCCTCGCGTGGGCAACGCCTTTCATTAAAGCCTCAAAGTCTTGCTCGCAGCCGCTTGGAACTTCCACAAGAAAGCGGCTGTTGGACTCCGAGAACAAAAGGAAATCGTTTCGCCTAACTTTTTGGGCTGGAACCCGCCTCAAGTCAAGCTCCATGCCATAGCCGCCGGAAAAAGCCATTTCAGCTGCCGCCACGGCCAAACCGCCCTCAGATAAGTCGTGGCAGGCACTTATAAGCCCCATGTCAATGGCCCTTGTAATGGCGCGGAAAGTCTTTCTCGCTTGTGTTGGGCGAACTTTCGGCACGGTTTTTCCAAGAAAACCCATCAGCCTATAATATTCCGAGCCTCCAAGCTCTTGGTAGGTTTTCCCGACAAGATATATGCTGTCTCCGGGCGCCTTAACGTCCAATGAAACGGTTATGCGGATGTCTGGAACAACCCCTACGGCTGTTATCAATAGAGTCGGCGTCACAGGGCCTGCTGGAGACTCGTTGTATAGGCTGTCTTTTCCAGATATGAAAGGTGTTCTGAAAGCTTTGGCGAAACGGTAACAAGCCTCACAAGCCCTTACGAGGCTGCCAAGCCTATCCGGTTTTTCAGGGTTGCCCCAAGTGAAATTGTCAAGCAAAGCGATTCTGCGGCCGCCCACAGCCACATTGTTTCTTACCGCTTCGTCTATGGCTGAGGCTGCCATCCAATATGGGTCTATGCGCCCATAGTTTGGGTTCATGCCACACGAGATGGCTAAGCCTCTCCAAGAATCTTTAAGCGGCTTCAAAACAGCGGCGTCGTTTGGCCCACCATACTCGCCGTGCAAGGGCTTGAGAACAGTGTTGCCCTTAACCTCGTGGTCATAGGTTCGTACAACACTTTCCCGGCTGGCAATGTTCGGTGAAGCCAGCAAACGCATCAATACTTCCGTCAAGTTTTCCGGTTCTGGAAATTCTGGTTCTTCCAGTCTTGGCAAGATGTATTCGGCGGTGCGCACAGCCCTTGGAGGCTCAAAGAGGAAGGGGATGTCTATCTCTGCAATCTTTACATCCATGTAGAATATGCGGAGAACCCTGTCGCTTGTGTATTCGCCTATGGCTGTGGCTTCAACATCCTCGCTTTGGAAAATTTCTAAAACTCTGTTGAGGTTTTCGGGCGGAACAGCCAAAAGCATCCGTTCTTGAGACTCTGAGATGTAGATTTCCCATGGTGCAAGCCCCGGATATTTCAACGGAACCCTTTCAAGATGGACAATAGCGCCACAGTTGAATCTCTTGGCTGTTTCTCCAACAGCAGAAGAAAGCCCCCCACCGCCAAGATCGGTTATAGCCGAAGCAAGCTCCAAATCGCGAATGGCAATAACAGCCCTCTTAAGCTTTTCTTCCTCAATGGGATTTGCAATCTGCACAGCCGGCCTTGAAATCTCCTCCGACTTCTCAGTAAGCTCAGCAGACGCGAAAGTCACGCCGTGAATTCCATCCCGTCCGGTTCTCCCCCCAGCTAAAACTATAACGTCGCCGGGCTTAGCGCTTCGCCTAAACTTTCTCAGCGGCAAAAGCCCCACACAGCCACAGTAAACAACGACATTTCCAACGTAGCTTTCGTCAAAGTATATGGCGCCATTCACCGTTGGGATGCCCATGTTGTTGCCATAATGCCCTATGCCGGCTACAACGCCCATGAAAATGTATTTGGGATGCTTTACACCCGGCGGAAGCCTCTCATACGGGTAGTCCAGTGGACCAAAACCTAAAACGTCTGTACACGCAATGGGGTCTGCCCAGACGCCTAAAATGTCGCGAATCACACCGCCCACTCCGGTGGCTGCTCCGCCGAAGGGCTCTATGGCAGATGGGTGGTTGTGGGTTTCAACTTTAACGGCTACTCCATAGTCGCGTTCAAAACGTATTATGCCAGCGTTGTCCTCAAAAACAGAGAAACACCATTTGGCGTTGATTTCTTTTGTCGCTCTCATTATGTAGGTTTTGAAAAGGCTGTCAATCTCCCTCCCATTGAACTTTACTATACCTTTGAAAGTTTTGTGGAAACAGTGCTCCGACCATGTTTGCCCAAAAGTTTGAAGCTCCACGTCTGTGGGGTTTCTGCCAAGCCGCCTAAAATAGTGCTGTAAGGCTTTCATTTCTTGAAGATTTAAGCCTAAACCAAGTTCTCGGCTTACGTCCAAAAGCTGCCGGTCCGAAGCCTCCAAGAGGTTTATTTCGTAAAGCGGGAAAGAGGTGTCTCTGCGAATGTAAAGGCTTGTCATTTCGCTTCCTCAACAACAATCGTGTAATTGTCCTTTGTGGGGTTGGCTAAAAGCCGCCTACACATCTCATCAACCTTTGCAAGGGCTTCATCCTTCGAATTCGCCTCAAGAAGAATTGTGTACACTTTACTAACGTTAACCCCGTCAACTCGGTACCCAAGCTCTCTAAGCAGACGGGCTGTAGTTTCGCCTTCCGGATCGCTGTGTCCGGGTTTTAAGCCAACTTCAACTTTCAAACGAAACTTCATAGGCTAATCTCTGATACAAGAAGATTTAAACACTTTCACCACCAGCAACGCAAAATTAGGGGGCTATTTCAAAACGATCCGTTTACCCTTGTAGAGGATTCGGATACCCCTGTTTCTTGTTATACGGCCTATTTCCTCCGCGTGCACCTTCGCCCTCTCCAAAATGTCAAGAGCCTCGTCTTTGTCTGTTTTGTCAACTATTAATGCAAAACCCCAACCCATGTTGAAGGTTTTAAACATCTCCTCGTCGGATATTGCGCCTCCAAGCTCCAAGGCGGTTTTCTGAATCAAGTTGAAAATTGGCTGGGGCTTAAAATTGTTGAACTCGAAGCCTATGCCTTTCGAGAAAAGGGTTAAGCGATTAAACTTCATATAGGCGTCTCCAGTTATGTGCACCGCCGCCTTAACCCTTACACGCTCGGCAACTCTCAAAAATGGCTTAACGTAGATTTTCGTTGGTTCCAAAACCTCATAGACAAGTTCCCGTTCAAGCGGTTCTGGAACATCAAAGGGTTCATATTTGCCGCCCCACTGTTTGAACAAGACTTTTCTGGCGAGGGTTACACCGTTGCTGTGGATTCCAGAACTTCGAAGCCCAATGATTATGTCGCCCGGTTTAATGTCTCTGCCAGTGATAATCTTGTCTTTTGAAACTTCGCCTATGGCGGCGAAAACCATGTCAAAGCCCTTTCCCTCGGCTAAACCTTTAATCAGTTCCGCCACGTCGCCTATTTCCCCGCTTGGCACAACACATTCGGCTTCAACGGCACCTTTGGCTATTCCCTTCATCAACTCACTAACTAAAACGGGGTCTGAAACCTGTGCGTGGATGTTGTCAGCCACCGCCAATGGTGTGGCGCCGGAGCGTATAACGTCATTAACAGCCATAGCTACGCCGTCAACACCAATCGTGTCATATTTGTCGGCTAACTGGGCGACAAGAACCTTCGTGCCGACACCCTCAATCACGAGGTCTAGGTAGCAGTCCCTGCGGAAAGGAAAAACGTTGCCGAAAGGAAGCTGAACAATTTCGCCGTAGCGGCTGAAGCTATAGGTGCGCCGTAGAAAACGCAAAGCTTTCTTAGCTTCAGCCCTCAACTCTCTATCAACGCCAGCAGCAGCGTAGGTTATCTCCCTTCTCAACATGATTCCTCTATCTGGGCTATGCTTACATTAACATCCTTATGAAAATAACAATTTTGCCTCTGAACCCTTCCCTTTTCTATATGCTTGCACGTTTATGGCAATGGTGCTTTTGGGCACGGTTTCCGCTATGGCTTTTTCCACAGACTCGTCTCTAACCAAATTTGTCAACTTGTTCAAAGCGCCTAAAATCACCATGTTCGCGTAAAGGGAATCCCCAAAGTTTTCTTCGGCGATTTTTGCTGCCAGCACAGCGTAGACCTTCGCGTTTATTCTAGGCACACTTTTAACAATTTCACCATCAATTAACAAGAAACCGCCTTCCTTCAAGTCATTAACATTTTTGTCTAGGGCTTCTTGGCTCATGGCGACTAATATGTCACATTTCCTAACAATTGGAAACCCTATTGGACTGGCGGATATTATCACTTCGCTTTTGGCTGTTGTGCCTCTGGCTTCAGCCCCATAACTTTGAGTCTGCACAGCATTCCACCCGTCATAAACCGCAGCCCTGCCAAGAATTTGCCCAGCCAGAACCACGCCTTGCCCGCCAAGCCCACATATTCTTACTTCAACTCTGCCCAATCTTCTGCGCCTCCTTTATTGTGGCATAAAGGGTCTCCGTTAGGGTTGGTCTCTGCCTCTGAACAAACTCGCCGACAACTATTCTTGTCGCCAAGTCTTCCTCGTCTAGGTTTTTGGCTTGCTCCAGCATTATGGAGTTCTCCCTAAACCATTTGATCATCTCCCAAGCATTTTTAAAGCCGACGCGTCTCCCGAAGGCTGTGGGACACTGGCTTACAACCTCGATGAAACGGAACCCTTTAAGCTGCAACGCCTTTTTCACGGCTTCTTTAAGCTCGTTCTGGTGGGCTGTTGTCCAACGCGCCGCATAATTCGCACCAGCCGCAACCGCCAGCCTAACAGCGTCCAATGGATATTCGAAACTACCATAGGGCGTTGTGGTTGTCTTCGCTTTGAAAGGTGTCGTGGGCGCCACTTGTCCACCCGTCATTCCGTAAACCATGTTGTTAACCATTATCACAAGAACATCGAGATTGCGTCTGGCAGCGTGCACAAAGTGGCTTAAGCCTATGCCAACAATGTCGCCGTCCCCGCCGAAAACAACAACGTTAAGGTCGGGACGCATAAGCTTCACGCCAGTCGCCACCGGTATACTCCTTCCATGAAGGGTGTGAATTGAATCAGCCATAAAGTATGGCGAAGGAATCCAAGAAGAACAACCAATTCCACTGCAAAACACAAAACCACGCAGATCCTCATGTCCCAGCTCATAAACAGCCCTTAAGAAAGCGTTTATCACCGTGAAGGCGCCGCACCCCGGGCAAAACGGCAACCTCAAGTCTCTAAGATACCTTTTAACAGAGAAAGCCTCAGCCATCCCCTTCAGCCTCCTCTAAAATCTTGGCAAGTAATTCATCCGGCGTAATAAGCTCTCCGCCACCAATCTTGTTCAAGGGGACAACCTTCGCCCTGCCCTCCACAGCCCTTTTCACTTCAAAGAATATTTGGCGCAGGTTCATTTCCGGAACTATTATTTTGCTGGCTGTTTCTGCAAGCTTCTGGACGGCTTCGTCTGGAAAAGGCCAAAGGGTTTTAAGCCTCACATAACCCACCTTCAAACCTTTCGCCCTAGCTTCTTCAACCACGTCGTAAACGGCTCGTGAAGTGCACCCGTAAGCAACCACCCCTACTTCACAGTTCTCAAGGTTGAAACACTCTACTTCCGCAATCTCGTCCACATGGTTTTGAATTTTCTTGTTCAGCCTTTCCACAAGCCGCCTATGAACAAGCGGATCCGAAGTAAACCTTATTCCATACTCGTCGTGGGTTGAGCCTGTAACAGCCACATTAAACCCTTCGCCTACAGCCGGCATCGGTGGGACCTCTTCAATGCCGAAAAAGGCTTTTTCACCGGGTTTAGGCTTTTTTCTATTAACAATCTCCAAGGTTTCCACAGGCGGCACAACAACCTTCTCACGCATGTGAGCCGTAACCTCGTCGGATAGAAGAATCACAGGCGTGCGGTATTTCTCAGCAAGATTGAAGGCTCTAATGGTTAGGGTGAACATTTCCTGCGCCGAGTTTGGCGAAAGCACAATGGCCGAATAGTCGCCATGAGTCCCCCAACGAGACTGCATAACATCACCTTGCGCACACTTCGTAGCTTGACCAGTGCCAGGTCCAACCCTTTGCACATCAACAATCACGCAAGGCGTCTCAGTTATAAACGCGTATCCAATGCTCTCCTGCATAAGACTAAAGCCAGGTCCAGACGTCGCAGTCATAGCCTTCACACCAGCCCAACTAGCGCCAATAACAGCCCCAATGGAGGCAATTTCATCCTCCATCTGAATGGCTACGCCACTCACTTGAGGCAGACGCCTCGACAAGTGCTCAGCAATCCCAGTAGCCGGCGTTATAGGATACCCAGCGAAAAAACGGCAACCCGCAAGAACGGCAGCTTCAGCACACGCCTCGCTCCCCTGCCAAAAATATACATTGGACTTAACATGTTCCACCAAACACACGCCTCCACAGCCAATTAGAGGAGTAATGATTAAAAGTTTAAGCCATCAATCTTCCTCTTGCCCCAGCGGCCGTAGTCTAGCCTGGTAGGACATCGGCCTCCCGAGCCGGCGACCCGGGTTCAAATCCCGGCGGCCGCACCATTTTTCAGAATCTCATCACTATTTCTAGGAGAAATAATTATGCGTGAAAAAAATGAGAAAATGAGGTGCTGGCTGGTTTTCAAGATTTAATAGGCGTGTTATAGTATTTGCCGAGGTATTTTGCGTTTTTGCTGATCACTATAACAATTATTGATAGGGCTGTGAGGATTGCTAGGTACAGCGTTGTTGGGAATTCTGGGATTGCCGACGACCCGACGATTTTTATGGTTTTTTCACTGTGATTGTATGTGAAGTAGATGAATGA
>CAZZMT010000130.1:0-2170 GCA_964655395.1 uncultured Candidatus Bathyarchaeia archaeon
TTTTGAGGTCCCTAAGAACTTGATTTCTGAAGTTACTAAGTGGGTAATTGAGGAGGGAGGAGCATCATGTAAAATGTAGGATATATAGATGGGAAGAGGAATTCCATAACCACTCCTAAAAGTTATAACAATAAAGGCTCACACGAGCGCTTTCTAAAGTTCTGTTAGGAGACACTAACAGAAGAAATGCAAATGACAGAAGTGCACCATTCCAAAAGCGTAGCTGACTTTATTCATATATGGACACCCAAAAAGTATAGGAGCTTAGCGAGTTTTAGCCTTAAAAGAGCACTGGTCTGAAATGAAATCCCATAGTGCACAATATTCTTGAATACATTCCATATGCTTCCAAACATATTCACCATGCCCATGCTCTGTTTTTCCAACTTGAGCAACGGTAAACGGGCACATTCCACCTACTTTGTACTCAGGAATATTAACGCGAATTGAACCGCAGTGTTTACATACAAATGCGCTTGGTTTAATCTCTTTTAGACAATTTGAACAAATCGTTAATCCTTTTTCTTTAGCTTTTTCTATCAAAGACTTTATTTGATGAGCCTTCTCCCTATGTTCCTCGCAACAAAAATATTGGTCTGTATCCGAGTCATAGATAAATTCATTTTTCTTTCCAGTTTTTCCACATATGAAACATTTTACTCCGCTAAAGAGTGGCATACAGATCGCGTTAATTTTTTATCCTGCTGATAGTAAAATTTAACTCGATGAAGCGATACAATTTGTTTCTGGTAAAGTTTAATGGAGACATTGATCGTGATGTATAAAGCTAAGTATTTAGGCGGTTACAGTGCTTTTCCTGGGCCAATTAACGTGACATTGGATTTGAAGCGTGATTATTTAGAGGTTCCTGAACTTAACCTACAGATACGATATAAGGAGTTGACGGATGTCAGAAACATTTCGCTTGCTGAAGCTGTGAAATTCTTTTTTGTAGGCGGTTATGGAATGGCATGGAAGAGAGAAAAGCCGCTCTTATTGTTAAGCTTTAAGGATGATGTTGGCATCCAACAGAACCCTGTCTTCGACATGGAAAACCTCATGGAAGCCCAGCCTACGATATACCAGAAAATGCTGGAAGCAAAAGGTGTAAAAATCAGAAGATCGCGGCGCAAGACATGCGGAACATGCGCATTCTTTAGAAAGCCTGTACTATGCCCTGTGCATGAGGTAAACCCAAATGCCACGTCTTGCGTATGGTATAGGAGGCTTGTAGAAAGCGGGAAAACAACCAGATAAAATAATTCGTTTACAACGAAACATAGTTTGAAAGAAGGTAAACATTAGGGTTTATGATGGGTTATTATGATCCTGTTGAGTTGGCCAAGGAAACCGAAAAGGTTGTTGTGAGGGGTGACCTTAAGAAGTATTACCGCCTCGCCCGAACAAGCCGATGGTATGGCGGGATTGTTGAGGTCCATTGCTGTGGATGTTGCTTGAGGTGCGTGTTCTGTTGGAGCGGTTTCCCGCGGGATCATCCGGAAAATATCGGGCAATTTTATCCGCCGGAGAAGATTTTTGAGGAGTTGTTTAAGACTGCTGAGAAGAAGGGCCTACGTCTAGTCAGGATCACAGGTAATGAGCCGACGCTTGGCTGGAGCCATCTCTTAAAGGTTTTGGAGCTTGTTAAGTGGACAGATCTAATCTTTATCCTTGAAACAAATGGGATACTTATCGGGAAGGATCCGAAGTTGGCGAAGCAGCTTTCAAGCTTCAGAAACCTCCATGTCAGAATATCCCTCAAAGGTGCGAGCTGGGAGGAGTTCTCGATGCTAACAGGCGCCACACCCGAAAGCTTCGACCTGCAACTCAAAGCCCTAGAACACTTGCTGGAAGCAGGCGTCGAATTCAACCCAGCAGTCATGCTTTCATTTAGCAACCCTTACAGCTACAGAAAGTTAAAGCATAAGCTAAGAGAAATCCACAGAAGTCTACCTGACAAAATAGAGGAGGAGTACGTGATCTTATATCCCCCAGTCGTCGACCGCCTAAGGAAAGCGGGAATTAAACCAAAAATAGCATTCAAACCCATGAAACCTTATAACAGCAAATATTACAAACCAACGGACAGACTCTAGGATACCAACTTTTTATCATGCTCCGTAGAATTGAAAGGTTAGGGTGCGCGACCACTATGTTCCTTTAGTCATCG
>CAZZMT010000131.1:0-10833 GCA_964655395.1 uncultured Candidatus Bathyarchaeia archaeon
GGCAAGAACAGAACATCTAATTCTAACCTCAGTAGTGCCACGATTGCAGAGACCCAGAGAACAGGGTTAGCCACTTTTAAAGCAACGCCTACGAAGCCTATTACTGCGGCGTCTGCCATGGACAAAATTGTTGGTTGAGGCTTCTTCTCTGGAAACTTTTGGAGGAGCTGGGCGGCCATCTGCCCCTTCTCTGTTAAAATATAGCATCCATTCTGGTCCTTATCGATTAGATCGCCTAAAATTTTCAAGTGATAATTAAACTTTCCAGTGTTAGAAACGCCTACAAAGTTCATGAGATCAGCATAAGACAAACTTCTTCTCTCAAAAAGTGCAAGAATAATTTTGCGCCTAACCGGATGCTTCAAAACATCACTTAGAGACTCAAAATTCACACTCAACCATTACAGCCTCTGCCATAATTGATATTATTCGTCATTATAAGGCTATTTGACTAAAAAATTTATCAAAAATTAGTCATCAATGATGTAAAAGCATTTCCAAGTCAGTTATGAGTTTAAGAGTCTTAAATAGCATCCTCTATTTTAATTTCTGTAAATTGGTGGAGTTCAATTATAGGAATTTTAAGAGAATTAGCGTTTTTCTTTTCTTTTGAGCATGTTTTCTAGGATTGGTCTTAGTTTTTCGTTTTCTGCTTTTATGCGTTCTTTACCTAGGGCGCGCATTTGTTCTGTCATTTCGCGGATAAGCTCTGCAAACTTTACACCTTCAGCCGCTGAGATGTATTCTACGCGGAACCTTTCTGGGCTTAAGCCGAGCTTGTGGAGCATGGGCGCTAGGGCTTCCATACGGGCTTTCATTTTCCAGTTTCCGCTGATATAGTGGCAGTCGTAGGGTAGGTGGCACGCCGCCACCAAAACCATGCCTGCGCCCAGCCGGAACGCTTCCAATACGAAGTCGCGGTCAACCCTTCCAGAACACATGACCCGTATTGGACGGATGGTTGGCGGATACTCAAAGCGGCTTGTTCCAGCCAAGTCTGCGCCCGCGTAGCTGCACCAGTTGCACAGGAAAGCCAAAATCTTGTCTTCGGGGTCTTTCTCCAAGGCTGTGCGAAGCTGTGCCAATATTTGGGCGTCGGTGAAGTGCATCTGCTGAATGGCGTCGGCTGGACACTCGGCGGCGCATGTTCCGCAGCCATGGCACATGGCAGTTATAACCTGCGCCGGCTTCTTCTCCTCAATTTTTATGGCGCCGTAGGGGCAGCGTTCAGCGCAAACACCGCACTTTGTTGTGACGTTTCTGCAGCGGTTTGGATCCACAACTGCGATTATGGGTTCAATTTTCCAAGTCTTCTTTGAAAGCACCGTGGCAGCCCTTGCCGCCGCACCACATCCTTGCGAGACGCTGTACGGTATGTCTTTTGGGCCTTGACATGCTCCGGCCAGGAATATGCCATCCGTGGGCGCGTCTAAAGGCTTGAGCTTCGGGTGGCTCTCCATGAAGAAGCCGTCTGCGCCCCTTGTCAAGTTTAGGATGCGGGCTATTTCCTCAGTACCCTTCTTGGGGATGGCGGCTGTAGCCAAAACAACCATCTCAGCCTCCACTTCAATAGGCATGCCGAGGTTGGCGTCCTCGGCGTGGATAATCAAGTTCTTGGTTTTCGGATCTTCAAAGATGCGGCTTACTCGTCCACGGATGAAGTTTACGCCCAACTCGCGGGCACGTTGATAAAACTCTTCGAAGCCTTTGAAGTTGGTGCGCATGTCCATGTAGAAAACGTAAACCTCGATATCTTCTTTGTATTTCTCTTTAAGCTGAACCACATGCTTAAGCGTGTACATGCAGCAGAAATTCGAACAGTAGGGGTACTTGTTTGTGTCCCTTGAGCCGACGCACTGGATGAAAGCGACACTGTGGGGTTTCTGTCCGTCGGAAGCCCGCACCACTTTGCCTCCGGTTGGACCAGCCGCAAGAATAAGCCTTTCAAACTCTAGTGATGTTATCACGTTTGTGTATTTTCCATAACCGTAAAGCGGATTATCGTAGGGCAGGTAAATGTCGTAGCCCGTGGCCACAATTATGGCGCCTACTTCAAGCTCGATTTCTTCGGGTTTCTGGTCGAAGTTTATGGCTTGACGAGCGCCGCAAGCGTCCACACACTTGTAGCATTCAATGCAGTAGTCGCGGTTAATGGTGTAAACAAGAGGCACCGCTTGGTCGAAAGGCACGGATATGGCTTTTCTCGTGCCAAGTCCCATATCCCACTCGTTTGGATACTCGATGGGGCAGACGTCTTTGCATTCACCGCAGCCGGTGCAGTTTTCAGCAATAACATAACGCGGGTTTTTCCTAATGCGGACTTTAAAGTTGCCTATGTAGCCGCTTACGCTAAGCAAATCTGCATAAGAGATTATTTCGATGTTTGGATGGCGTCCAACATCCACCATCTTTGGTCCTTCAATGCATATGGAGCAGTCTAATGTTGGAAAAGTCTTGTCCAACTGCGCCATGTGTCCGCCTATGCTCTCGCTTTTCTCTAGAAGGTAGACTTTGAAGCCCATCTCCGCCAAGTCCAATGCCGCGTTCATGCCAGCTATGCCGCCGCCAATAACAAGCGCCTTGTTTGTAACTGGCACCTCGATGGTTTGCAGTGGCATTAGCAGCCTAGCCTTCGCCACGGCCATCTTAATGAGGTCTTTGGCTTTTTCCGTCGCCTCTTTAGGTGTGCTTGGGTGGCACCATGAAGAAAACTCGCGGATGTTTGCCATCTCAAAAAGGTACGGGTTTAAACCCGCCTCTGAAACCGTTCGCCTGAATGTGACTTCATGCATGCGCGGCGAGCATGCAGCCACCACAACACGGTTCAGTTTATGCTCCTTTATGGCTTTTCGAATTTCCTCTTGTCCAGGGTCGGCACACGTGTAGCGGTTATCCTTGACGTATACAACGTCTGGAAGCGTTTTCGCAAACTCAACAAGCTCTTTAATGTCTATAACGCCGGCAATGTTCAAGCCGCAGTGGCATATGAAAACGCCTATGCGGAGTTCTTCCGGCTTGGTTTGGGTTTGGCTTTCCGCCATTTTCACGTCGCCCTCCGAACAAACCTCCTTTCAACAGAATCCAAAGCCTTAATCGATCCCTTAGCCTTCAACTCCTTGCTAATTTCGAGGGGTGAAGCCAAACGCTCCAAGGCTTTGTTCCAAGCCCCGGAGCGAACAGGCGTATGCATAATCTTCGTCCTCCTCAATTCAAGAGCCTCATTTACGGGGCAAACAACTTTGCAAGCTCCGCAATAAACGCAGAAAACCTCATTCACATGAACCTTTTTGTCAGCCTCAGAAAGGTAAAGCGCTCCAGTGATGGGACAAACGTCGAGGCAGTCTCTACAGCCCTCCGGACATTTTTCTGGGTTAAGGCGGATTATCCCATAAAACGCCTTGCGAACACGGAGCACACCTTCTGGGCATTTAAACTCGCAGACTCGGCAGCATGGGCAACGCTCCTTATCCACGACAACGTTGACCTTAAGCCCTTCCCGCTCCTTATCAGATAAGCCACCCACATCTTCAACAGTTTTGCCTTCTGGTGTCTGCCATGTTACCTTAATAAGGTTCAAAGGGCAAGCCTTTTCACATTCTATACAGCCCACCGGACACTTGGCAGCGTCCACTTGAATGTCTCGGATAAGGGTTGGAAAGCTTTCCTTCTCCACAACATTTAAGACGTGTTCGCCGTTAACGGTCACTTTTATGGCGCCGTAGGGGCAGAGGATATCGCATATTCCACAGAAATTACACTTTTCAAGGGTTATATCAACCTTCGCCCGTTGAGCCTTACCATCCGCAGTTTTGGGCTGCTTCAAGAGTTTAATGGCCTCTTTTGGACATGCAAGACTACAGATTTCACATCCAACACAAAGCTTTCGATTCAAAGTTAGCTTATAATTCTTGACGTGTAAAATCCATTCCAACGTCAGGGTTTCCGCATCTTCCTTCTTCAATGTTTTTAGTGGCAAACCCACCACCAACGGACTGATTCAGCGCATTCTGAAGATTATAGCCTTAACATTTCACTTTAATATATAAATTTAGGTGTGCAACCCCACAAAAATTAATGTTTAACTAAACCTTCACGCAGACAGCCACATAACATTTAAGCAACGGATCTCCATCCACAATTTCAATCACATTTAGCTTAAGCTTACGCAACAAACCCTCAAGAAAATCCAAGGAAAACCTCTTCTTCAAGCCAGTAACAATTAAAAAAGCGTTTTTTCCAGCCACCCTTATGAGTTCGGCTAGTGTTTTTTCAGGGTTAGGCATGTTCTGCAATAGCGTCACTGCAAAAACATGGCTGAAAACACCGTCCTTGAAAGGTGTATAGTCCGCGTCTGCTAAAACCAAGTGTACGTTGCCAAAACTTTTAGCCCGTTTCTTAGCCTCTTCCAAAAGCCCTCTTGAAATGTCCAGTCCCATCACTATTTTGGCTTTGTCTGCCACGTACTCGAAAAGCAAACCTGTTCCACAGCCGCTGTCCAGAATTAGGCTGTTGCTGGAGATCCCGACTTTTTTAAGGGCTGTTTCAATTTTTGCCTCTTGTTCGTTGGCATAAAGCTCGTCGTAAGACTTCGCCACAACATTGTAGTGTTGCATGGTATCACGTTTCTGGCTCCACTCGTCCATGCTTGATCTTCAGAAATCTTATGTAGCCAAACCAAGCTTGTAAATTATTTGGCGGAAAAATTGTCGAGCAGCAAGTCCCCCACAGTCGCGGTTAGCCCAAGCATGGATGAAGCCGAAAAAATTGTTAGGGAAGCCCTATCCCAGCGTAAGACGCTGCTAATGGTTGGAAACTGTTGGGTCCACTACTATGGAAGGGCTTCATCAAAACTTGAGCCCGGCGAACGCATCCTCATCGTGAAAGAAGACGGATCACTTCTCGTCCACCGCTCATTGGGCTATGAGCCAGTAAACTGGCAGCCACCCGGCTGCATAGTCCATACGCAAACGCACAATGGTGTTTTAGAGATTCACGCTGTACGGCAGAAGCCTCCCGAATCCGTCCAAGTCTTCTTTGACAAGGTTTACATGGTTTCAGCTCTCAGCCTAAAAGACGAAGGCGAATTCGCATTGTACGCCAGCGAAGAAGATATGCAAAGAGCCATCCTCGCTGAGCCTACGCTTTTGGAAGAGGGCTTCAAACCAATAAGTTTCGAGAAAAAGGTGGAGCCGGGCTTCGTGGACGTTTACGGCGTGGACAAAAACGGCCGGCTCGTTGTTGTGGAGATTAAACGCAAAACCGCCGGCAGAGAAGCCGCCCTACAGCTCGCCAAATATATCGAGGCGGTTAAAGCACGAACAAACCGTGAGGTACGCGGAATCCTTGTAGCGCCAAATCTAGCCAAGGGCATGCAAAGGCTGCTGGAAACCCTTAGACTTGAGTTTAAGGCTTTAAACCCCAAGAAATGCGCCGAAATCTTGAAAAGGACTGAGAAAAAGGGGCTTGAAGCCTTCCTTAAAGAGGAAAGTTCGCCATGATCAAGAAAATTGTTCCATTAGGTTTTGACAGTTTTGGCGTCCGTTCCATGGCAACCTTCGTGGAGACATGCAACCTCAAAATACTAATTGATCCAGGCGTTTCGCTTGCGCCTTTACGCTATGGTTTGGGGCCTCATCCACTTGAGTGGCAGAGGCTTGACGAAACTTGGGAAATGATAAAGCGGTATGCTGAAGAATCCGACGTGCTTGTTGTCACGCATTATCACTATGATCATCATGACCCAGACTATCCGGAACTTTACAGTGGAAAAACAGTTTTCGTTAAGCATCCAACTCAAAACATTAACTTTAGCCAGAAAGGCCGCGCCGCCTACTTCCTAGAAGCCATAAAGGGCCTGCCAAGCAAGCTGGAGATTGCAGACGGCAGAAGCTTCACGTTCGGCGAAACCACCATAACTTTTTCGAAGGCTGTTTGCCACGGCACAAACCCGCGGCTCGGCTACGTGACAGAAACATGCATATCATGCGGGGGTGAAAAGTTCCTCCACACATCCGACGTGGAAGGCCCATCATTGGAAGACCAGGTCGCCTTCATTCTAGAACAGAAGCCAGACGTGCTTTTCGTGGACGGCCCAATGACGTACATGTTGGGCTACCGCTACTCCTTTCGAAGCCTAGAAGCATCTAACGCCAACCTTATAAGAGCGGTTAAAGAGACGGAACTGCAAACGCTGGTCTTGGACCACCATTTTCTTCGCGACCTAAACTATAAAATGCGGATAAAACCCGTCCATGAGGAAGCCCAGAAACACGGCGTTAACGTCCTCACTGCGGCAGAGTTTGCTGGAAGAAAAATCGAGATGCTTGAAGCTTTGCGGAAGGAGCTTTACGCCAAATACGACTTGAAAGAGTTCACCGTTAAAAAACGCCCGCTGAGGGAGGAATAAACCTTCAAAAAGCCTAAATACGTGTTTGAAGCCTCTGGCTAGGGGCGTTCATTTATGAACCTTTGGCGCGACATTCCATGCGGCGAGAAACCTCCAGAAATTCTAAACATGGTTGTGGAGGTTGTCAGCGGCTCAAGGGACAAATACGAATACAACATTAGATGGGAAGCCTTCGTCTTAGACCGCATAATACCTTCCTCAGTTGTTTTTCCAGTTGAGTATGGCTTTGTCCCACAGACGTGGTTTGACGACGAAGACCCGCTGGACATTATGGCTTTAAGCTACGAACCTCTAGAAGTCGGCTGCCTAGTGAAGGTTAGGGTTATAGGCGCACTAATAATCGAGGACGAGAAGGGCGTAGATCCAAAAATCCTTTCGGTGCTAGTGAACGACGCGAGGTTCGACGGCTACAAAGACATAAGCGACGTACACCCCCACAAGCTGAGGGAAATCCAAGAGTTCTTTGAAACCTACAAGCGTCTAGAACCCCACAAATGGGTCCGATTTAAGGAGTGGAAAAACGCCAATGAAGCCATTAAAATCGTGGAGTACGCCATCAAAAAGTTTCAGGAGCTGGAAGGCAAGCGTTAGCCAAGTTTTTGACTGAAAGTTTCAAACTCCTTTTCTGAAAGCCAGCCCTCGTCCTTGATTTTCTTTAAGCCTTCAATGATAAGCTTCCGCGTGGAATTGCTTTTCAATATGTCGGCTTTTTCTCCAGCCTCGTGTAGTTCTCTGGAGAAAGCCGCGTTTTTCTCCATTAAGGCTGGAACTTTCTCTAAGAGCATGTTTACCGTCTTAAACCTTGGAGCCAAGAGATGTTTAACCTTCGTCTTGCCAAGGGCACCCTTAAGCTTTGCCGTAAACCCTACACTGTTGGCAACTGAAGGCGAAAAAACCACGTAACGCTTTTTCAATTCCGCTTCGAAGCAAGCCATGTAGAAAGGCATGTAAACTAGGCTTAAATGCCTGAGGGTTTGCGGAAACCCAAGGTTAGAAAAGTTTGCCAAATCAGCCTCTCTAACTTTTATGAGGTTGCCTATTTGCTGGATTATGTTGGCTGTTAGGCTTTCCAGCCTCGCCATATCTTGCTGATAAACTTGAATTTTAGCGTCTCTGGAGGCTTCAAGCTCCAACAAGTCTTTTCTAGCCTCTTTAATACGCGTTTCCCATTCGGACCTAAGCTTGAAAGCTTCAGTTTCCCGGTTTTCCTCAAGCTCCTTAATCTTTTCCTCCATCTCCTCAATTTTCCGGTCTAATTCGGAAAGCTCTTTTTTGGCTTCGTTGGCTTTCTCCTTCCATCTTTTTTCGCCGGCGGAATCGCCTTTCGCGGCGCATGCTTTTGCTTCAAAGTTGTATTGTTCAATTTTTCTAAGAGTTTCGTCCCTTGTCTTTTCAAGTTTAAGCTTCTCCTTTTGAAGGGCTAAAATCTGCTTTTCAAAATCCTTCATCAGCTTGACTCGTTGCTCCTCATACTCCTCGTTTAAGCGATTGACCTTCCGCGCTGCGGTCTCCTCTGCTTTTTGGATTTCAGCTTCAAACTCCTCCCTTACAGCCTTTATCTTCCCGCGAAGAGCCTTTACAAAACCCCTAGACGCCTTGTTCAAAAGTTTCATACAATCGTTAAGAACGGCAATTTCAACCTCGAAATTGGCTTTCAGCCTTTCAAGTTCCTCGATGGCAGACGCTACCACAGCCTCATCTACAAGCGGGTTTAGAAAAGCCACATTGGACTCTGAAGCCTCCACGGGTTCCGCGTCTTTCAAGTATTGGGAAAACTCGCCTAGAAAAGTTGAGTCCGCCACGAGGGCTTCTAAGGCGACTGTTTTTTCTTCGCTTGGCGCTTGAAAATAGTTTGCGTTGTCGGAGAGAAACGCCATGTAGGCTTCCATTGTTTTTGAGCTTCTGGAGGCGTTTTCGAAAAACTCTTTGACGTCTGCTATTCTCCTGTAGGTCAATGTGTGGAAAGACTGTCTTAAGCCGTCAAAGGCAAGGTTTAACCCGTTCCAAGGGGCAACCCAGAAAGGATAACAAAACTCGGCTAGAAAGACTGTTTTCTCTTCCGGCTTTTTTAAAATTAGCCCTTTGCCCTTTTCCCGTTCAAGTTCGGCAAAACAGTATATGGCGGCTTTCTCCATGCTTTCTGTGAAGGGTTCCTTGCGGTTTTCAGCCAAAACAGTGAAGGGCAGTTTAAACCTATCAATTTTGCTGGACAAACCTTCACCATTGTAAAATTGTTGTGTGTGGATTTAAATGTCTTGTCGCTAAAAGCCAAGTATTACATGGAGCCGAAAGAAGAAAATATGTGGGATTTTAGGCTGAATCGCTTGTTTTTCATTTCTTTTTCTTTGACTTCCCCCTTTTTCTTTTGCGTCTTACCCGCGGACACTAGTAAAACCGCTAATCCTACAGTTGTGCCACAATTCTTTAAAAGATTTTCCATTAGCTTACTAATTGCAATTAAACTCCAAAAATACACAATAATCTTGCCGGAACAAAGTTAATAAGCGAAATTTTGTTCTAAAGGCGGATTAAGCTTTAAAATTCATCCTTTTTCAGTTCTTTTTAATCTTTCGTTTTAACAAGGGGATGCCTACTGCGGCTATTATGGCTGTTGTTAGAATAACCCAAACTGCAATGTTGATGTAGATGGGAGCGATTTCGCTGAAAATGGGGTTCTCAGCGGCATACTGCATTGGCAGGGTTGCCAGCACGGCGGCGGCCAGTCCCCGTGTAAGCATCACACTCATTATGGGGCGTTCGTCTGCAAGTTCGCTGCAGCGGGCTGTTGCTATTTTCACAGCGGCGAACCTTGACAACAACAGTGTGAGGGAAAGGATTACGCCGACCATAATTGTTTTGATGTCGCCTATCGAAACAATCAAGCCCATATAAACGAAGAAGAAGGTTCTCAGGAGAAAAGCGATTTCAGACTCGAACCTTTTCAAGCCGGCGTCTATAATTGTGCCGGAAGGTGGAGGTTTCTCCATTCTAAATATTCTGTAGATTTCCCTTTCATTACCCAAAACTATGCCGAACAGCAGCGAGCAAAGCGAACCACTGCCACCTAGAAACTCTGAAAGGGCGTAGGCCAAAAGCACAACAGCCAAAGTCAGCATGTAAGAGTAAGGCGACTTCACAATCCTTTTTAAAACGCTGAGCCACAGAAGCCCCAAAAACACGCCGAGCACAATTCCAGTGGAGAATCTGCTGGCTATAGACTGCCCAATCATTATGGGGTCGACAGAGCCTTTTAGGATTATCTCAATTATCACCAAGGAGAAAACTATGCACAGTATGTCGGTGATGGCGGATTCTAGGCTTAAAATGGTTGAGCATTTCTCGCTGACGCCAATCTTTGAAGAAAGCGAAATCACCACAATACTGCTGCTCCCACCCAAAATCGTTCCAAAAAGCATAGAGTAAAAAATCGGTAAATCACGAAGAACAATATAAGCCATAAAAAAAGTTGTAACAGCAACGTTAAGCCCAAAACCAGCAAAAGCAAGAACAGCAGCCCTTGGGCTTTCAGAAAACACACGATAAATATTCATGGCCATTCCACCATCAAACAAAATGAAAACAAGGGCTAAAGCAGCCAAATAGGGGGCCAGAGGCATCACAGCCCCAGCATTCACCAAACCAGTCAAAGGCCCAATAATAATGCCCAAAACCAACAGCAAAATCATGTCTGGAAAACCAGTGCGTTCAAAAAGGTAGTTGCCTAAAAAACCAATTGCAATTATCCCACCAGCCAATATCAGAGCAAGCGTAACCGGATCCATCTCTGAAACCTTTCACATAATTTTGCAGTGTCAATTTAAAGATTTTATTGTTATTTTGAGTTATGATACGGCCTTAAAGAATCGCTTGAAAAAGAACGTACATCATTATCAAGATTATTCCGCCTACTTGAGTCACTCCACCCTTCGTTAGATACCACCAAAGGATAAGATTCATTATAAGAACAAAAACAAGGATTTCAGCGAAAATCATTTGCTCTATAATAGAAGGGGAAAAAGTTAAAACTAAACCCAAAACGAGAGTTATCGTTGTGAGGTTTGCGCCGATAGCATCGCCGAGTGCGAGGCGAACTCTTCCTCTTTTCATAGCTATTAAGCCAAATGCAAGTTCCGGAAGAGAGGTGCCTACTGCAACTATTTTTGCTCCAATTTCCGGTGGGGATATGCCAGCCAATTTGACAATTTCACACGCTGAAAGGATGACGAATCTTGCCGCCAATACAACTAACGCTGTTGCAGCGAGGGTCACAACAAGAATCGTAAAAACCCTTCGCTTATTCCTTCGTGGAAGTTTTTCTTCAACATCATCGGAAGTAGGAGGACTCCGCTTCTTGCTCATTCTATAAAAACTAAAGGCAAACGTAACGATTAACGCTATGCCAACTATTGGGTTGGCTATTTTGAATG
>CAZZMT010000132.1:0-3871 GCA_964655395.1 uncultured Candidatus Bathyarchaeia archaeon
CTTGTCTCCGTGAATCAAGCCTTTAGCCGCGTTCCTCACTGACATACTTATGGAGGGCACATTATTTACCGTGGCAACAATTAGGTTAACATCCTTGACCAGGGCGTTCTCGTCTAAGACATAGTGATGGATAAGGGTTCCCCTAGCAGCCTCGACCACGCCGACGCCTTCGCCGGGCTCGCCGGGCTTATTCCTCACATTTGTGCTTGTTATTTCCGGGTCTTTGACGAGTTCAACAGCCCGCTCAGAGGCATAAAGCAGCTCGATGAGCCTTGCCCAATGATAAGCCAAGGTTGAATGCACCGGTTTGCCGCCCAAGGTCTTGTACATAAGCTCGTATTCCTCTTGGGCTAAGGGTGTAGCCATGCCCTCAGCGGCATTAAGCCTTCCAAGGGGGCCAACACGATAGACGCCACTGTCTGGACCGTCAACGAAGCCCTTCCAGCCAACCTTCTTCAAGTATGGAAGCTTCACATAGGTCCATGGCTCCACATGCTCGGCAATGTGCTCCAAATAGTCCTTAGCCTCAAACTTGGCGAATTCCCTGCCGTCTGGGGTTACAACACGTATTTTGCCGTCGTAAAAGTTCACTTTGTTGTGCTCGTCCACCAAACCCATATAATAAGTGCGCAGCGTATAAGCGTCACTCTTAATCAGCTCCACATACCTAGTGTTTTTCAAGACAATGTCGTGGAAAAGCTTCAGCGAAAACTTTGCAAACTCAACAGCAGAAGTTGCCATCTTCTCAATTTCCTGACGGTTCTCCTCGCTTAAAGGTTTAGAAATGCCGCCCGGCAGTCCGCAAACAGGATGGGTGGCTTTTCCGCCGATGATTTCGGTTATTCTCTGTCCATAAGCCCTATGCTTGATAACTTCTTTGGCAACGTCCAAGCCAGCCTTCTCAATGACGCCTAAAATGTTTCGCTTTTCTGGTGGCGCGTCCGGTCCAACAACAAAGTCTGGTCCGCCCAAATAGTAAAAGTGTAGGGTGTGGTCGTAAATGAAGTAGCCGCAGTACATGAGTTCGCGGAGTTTTTTGGCTGGCTCTGGCGGCTCAACATTGAAGGCGGTGTCTAAAGCCTTTGTTCCAGCCATGTGGTGGGCGACTGGACAGACGCCGCAGATTCTGCTGGTTAAGAGGGGCATGTCCTCGGCTTTGCGTCCAATACAGAACTTCTCAAAACCGCGGAGCTCTGGAATCTGCAGGTAGGCGTTTTCCACTTCGCCAGCGTCGTTTAGGAATATGGCTATTTTCCCGTGACCCTCAAGCCTTGTGATCGGGTCTATGATTATCTCTTTCATTCGCGAATCACCTTCCTCCTCAAAATTGAGGCTGGCAAAGCGTACATGTAGAAGGTTCCAACGGGGTCCTTAATCTGGTCTATAAGCTTTTCAACCTCCTCCTCAGTATATTTCTCCTTCTCCTCCTCTAAGCCAAGTATTGAAGCCAAAGCACTAATCATGGCGGCGCCTTGCTCCGGAGCGTTGGGACATGGACCACCACAACCAGTGCATGGCATGTCAGCCTTTAGGCATCTAGCGCCACAACCACCCCTCGTGGCTGGACCCATGCAAATGATTCCTTGCTCCAATAGGCATTTTTCAGGGTCTGGAACCTTCTCGTAAACGCGGTATACCCGCGATATTTTCTTGTTTTCTTTTTTCTTGGGACATTCGTCGCAAACTGACTTTAATGGTGCAAGCACGGAGCCTTTTGGTGGAAGCTCGCCTTTGGCTATGGCTTCCAAGGCGAAGAGTGTGCGCTCCACCGCTGGTGGGCAGCCGGGCACATAATAATCAACATCCACTGTTTGGTCTAGAGTTCGAACTGTGTCATAAAACTCTGGAATTTCCAATTCGCCCTCCTTAACACGCACTTTAGGCTGTGGGAAAACCTTGTTAGGATTATCCGTCGAGAAGGTTTGGGCGTAAACCTTTTCGAAAATCTCTTTCTTGTTGTGGAGGTTAGCCAGCCCCGGAATACCGCCAAGGTGGGCACAGGCACCATAAGCCACTAGGATTTTTGACTTCTGCCTTAAGAGTTTGGCCATGTATTCTTGTTCGCTGTTTCTGATTCCACCATTAAAGAAGCAGACGTCAATGTATTTGTCAGGCATGTTTTCCACGTCTTTATATTTTATGTCCATGGCTACGGGCCAAAACACGATGTCGGCGATTTGCACCACATCCAAGATTTTCTCGTTAATGTCCAGAACGGCGATTTCACATCCGCCGCAGCTTGCCGCCCAGTAGAAGGCGAATTTCAATTTTTGTTTCGCCATATAAATCACCTATTTAATCTTGTTTAATAATTCTGTTGGCTTGACTCTAAGCTCGTTTAGGGCTAATTCCTCTGGCGGGAAGCCCATGGCTAAGCCTAGAAGCTGTGGGTAGTGGAGAACTGGCATGTTGAATTTTTCGTTGAAGGCTCTCTCTATGCGGGGCTGGTTCAAGTCGAACATTATGTGGCAGAAGGGACAAACGGTTATAAGGGCTTGGGCGCCAACAGCCCGCACATGGTCAAGCTTTTCCTTAGCCATTTGGAATGGCACGTCTTCATTAACGCCTATTATTGGGTTGCCGCAGCACTCGGTCTCATCCATATAGTCTAGGCACTCGGCACCCGTCAGCCTAATCAGCTCCTTGAGGGTTGTTGGGTTTTCAGGGTCGTCTCGCCCCACATACTTGCGGGGTCTTAGGACGTGGCATCCGCTATGCTGGGCTACGCGGATTCCAGCCAGAGGCTTTGTTACAGCGTTCTTTATCTTCTCGTATCCAACGTCCTCAGAAAGCACATAAATTAGGTGTTTAACTTCTATTGTGCCCTTAAACTCCATGCCAACCTCTTTCAAGTAGCCGTTAATTTTCTCGCGAAGCTTCTTGTCCTCTTTTAATAGTTTGTTGGTTTCGTTTAGGCTGCAGAAACACCCGTTGCAAAGGGTCATTATTGGTAAGCCGACTTTTTCTGCTATGCATAGGTTTCTCGCTGCCAACGTCAACATTAACTCGTGGTTTATAACATCCATCGGGTAGCCACAGCAGTTGTATTCTGGCATTTCCACAATTTCAACGCCGAGTTTGGCGAGAACTTTTCTGGCGGATATCTCGTAGCTTGAAAGCCTATAAGGGATTACACAACCGGGAAACAGCAAATATTTTGGGTTGCTCATTTGCTCTCCACCTTTGCGAAGATTTGAACTTTTTCCAGCAAGCCCGCTGAACCAGTAACCTCAAAAATTTTCATAACTTCCTTCACGTTTGGCTTTGGCAGTGGCGGAAGTCCTTGCTCAACCCGTTTTTGAAGTCTTGACTCTGGGATTTCGTAGACGAAGCCGCTTTTCATGAGGTTTGTGGCTAACTCCTTGTAGACCAGTGGAAGGATGTTTTTGTCTGCAACCGCCATGTTTCGCAGAACGCGGACTATGCCGGCTATTTCAACGCCTTGGGGGCAGTGGTCCACACATGTGAAGCATGATGAGCAAAGCCACAAAGCCTTATCCAGCAAAAGCCTATCCTTCAAGCCCAATTGGACCATGCGGGCTATTCGGCGTGGTCTGTAAAACTCGCTGAATCTTGCTATTGGGCAGTCAGCCGTGCATGTGCCACATTGGAAGCAGACCATCACCTTTTCTGCGCCGTGAATCTTGCTCATTTTATACTTGAACTTGGGGTCAAGCTCCTCAGCCTTAATCACTGGCGGAACATATTCGCGGGCTTCACTTTTTGTTTCGCTCATTTCTTCGCCTCCATCTTTAACGGGTTTGGACCAAGCTTCTTAATCTGTTCAACCATATCTCTAACTACGGCTGCGAATTTGTCTCCCTCGCTTGCGGAGATCCATTCCAGTCGCACACGTTCTGGTTCTATTCCA
>CAZZMT010000133.1:0-2190 GCA_964655395.1 uncultured Candidatus Bathyarchaeia archaeon
CCGCGTAGTCTTGGGTTTCTTTCAAGTACGAAAATGTTTCCGGTTTTCTCCATTATTTTTGGGATGAAGGGATTAATGTTTCCTACGAGGACGACGGTGTCATTTCGCCTAATCTCAAGTTGATCAATAAGGTTTCCTTCGAAAATCATGTATCTGTCTAGATTTTTCTCTATTATCAATTGGGAAAGGGCGTTTAAAGCCGCCACGCCCACAACGGCTTCGCTCAAATCCCACGACAAGGATAGTTCAGCGATTTCTATGGCTGGGCTGCCAGCTAAGGTTCCGGCTTTCCTCCAAATTTGACAGCAATCCGGCGCCATCTCACTGCTAAAAGTATAGCATAAGCCCACATGTCCCGTGCTCAGTTGAACCGCTGTGTAACCTAACCCCATGACAACCTTTTCAGCCCTTATCGCGTCTACATTTTCAACTTCAGCCTTAACCGACTGCAATAGTTCCCAGATTATTCTTCCGGGCAAGTGGAAAACCTCAGAGTAAGCTTTTTTAATAAGTGCAAGTATTAAAGCTTTATACCGATGTTACAAATTTATAATATCGCTTTGAAATTCATCACGACACAAGAGAGGGGTTGAAGAATGGAGACCTATTTGAAGGTGGCTGAAATGCTTCACGGACATCTTTCGCCTGGAGTTGCTCTTGGATTTAGGATGGGTCAAATTGGTTTGGAAAAGCTGGGTCTTTCGAGGGGGGACAAAAGGCTTTTCGCTGTGGTTGAAACAGAGCTCTGTTTGGCTGACGGTGTTCAAGCAAGTACTGGATGCACGCCTGGGCATTCTTCGCTGTTTGTTAAGGATTTCGGGAAGCTGGCTGTTTGCATAGCTCGATCTGACACAAAAGAGGGGGTGCGACTCTCCTTGAAAAGTGAACTTTTGCCTCCAACAGTTAAGGACTGGGCTATGTGCAGGAGAAAGTTCAGCCACGAAGAGGAGGAGAAGATTGCCAAAGAAATGCTACATATGGATGAGACGTTTTTCCAAATCGAGCGGGTGACTGTTGAGCCGTTTTCAAAGTTTGAGGAACCCAAAATAGTGAAGTGCGACACGTGCGGCGAATGGATTACTGAAACAAAAGCGGTCAAAGCCGACGGCAAAACCATGTGCAGGGCGTGTAACGGCGCGAGATACTATCAGCCGCTGAAGCCGCTTGGCAAATAGAAGACGGGGGGATAGTTGAAGATGCGGAAAAATCTTCTCGCCTTAACCGTTGCCGTTTTGCTATTGATTCTATGTTTGACAGCTTATTACGCTTGGCTGTCTCCAAACCAAAACGAACGAACCATCATGGTCACCGACGCCCTTGGCAGGACAGTTAAGATAAAAACGCCGATAAACAGGGTGATAATCACAGGGAAAAGCGCATGGCCAATCATAACAGTGGCGTACATGTTTCCAAACGCCAAAAACGTTCTCTACGGTTTAAGCCCAAGCATAAACGTCCCACTATTCCAAAAAATCGACCCAAACATAACATCCAAAATTGTTTCAATGGAACTTAGCGTCGAAGAGATAGCCAAGGCAAAACCCGACGTCGTTATACTCAAGTCTACAATGAAGGATTTAGGCGATCAGCTTGAAGAACTGGGCGTCAGCGTTGTCTATGTTGATTTTGAAAACTTAGAAAGCTATCTTAGAGACTTGAAAGTGTTGGGAAAAGTCTTCATGAACGAAACAAGAAGCGGGGAATTAGCAAAACACTACAACAACACGTACAACTTTATCGTTTCAAGAACAGAAACGCTTGTGGACGCTGAGCGTGAAAAAGTTCTATTCCTCTATTACAGCACTAAAGGTGGCACTGTCTCATTCAACGTGCCGGGCAGCGGTTGGCTGCAAACATTCATGATAGAAGCCGCAGGAGGCTACCCGTTATCTAAGCAACTTTCTGGAACTGGATGGAACACCGTAAATTTTGAGCAGATTGCCTCATGGAACCCAGACATAATATTTCTTGTCACCTATTCAAACTCTCCGACATCAAGTGACGCGAAAGAGCAGCTTTTGAAAAACGCCACGTGGAGTAGCATATCTGCCATCCAAAAGGGAAGGGTTTATGCTGTTCCGGACGATTGTGGTGCGGGTGCTTTGGGAAGCTGGGACTGTCCGGGTTCGCGTTGGATTCTTGGGTTGCAGTGGATGGCGAAGAAAATACATCCAGAGCTTTTCAGCGACC
>CAZZMT010000134.1:0-4057 GCA_964655395.1 uncultured Candidatus Bathyarchaeia archaeon
ACCAACAATGTCTTCAATCATTTTATACGCAATTGTAGGTAAGCCCAGATGAATCCCCTAACCAAATCAAAATTTTGTACAGTGTCTTTATAAGACTTTTCAGATGTCTAAATCACAGTCAAAAGATGCGATAATGTTACAGGGGTAGGTTTGGCTCGTAAACTATTCGATCTACACCTATTTCATCCAGATTTTTGGGAATTGTCTCATTTTTGAAAAAGATAGTGTTTCCCTTTCTTATGAGGGTTATTGGCATCGCTTTGCTTTTTAGGTAAAATGTGTATCGCTGGCATTCTTTTTTGCATGGGAATATGCCAACCACATCTTCTTTTCCATGGACATCGCAATCAATTGCTAGACAATTTCTTGTTGTTGTGATGTAACCATAGGGAATGTAAAGCGAGGCTGAAAAGCCAAACTTGGGTAGGTTTAAGCTTATGCCTTGGAGCAGATTGTCGAGTTCCACTCGGTTAATTCCATTTTTCGATAAGAAATTGCGAAACGCTGAAACTTCGATGCTGGATCCCCTAAAGTAGGCGAGTGATGTTTCAGGCAGCATCCCGATCAAATTCATCAGCCGCGGCCCACGCTTCATTTTATTTAGCAACCGTCCCATGACGGGCTCTAAGCCACCAAACTTCCGTAAAAGAAGCCTTAAAACGCCGTAATCATTGAATACTACCTCGGCGCTTGTCTCCTTTGCCAATAGGCTGAGAAGCTTTTCCAGCCTTTCAAGGCCCTTATTAGTGACATAGGGAGTAACTAATGTGAATTCCATTTTGCGCTCCGTGGCAAAATCGATGACTGCCCTAAGCTCCTCTGAGGTGGGTAAAAGCCTCTCGCAGAACTCGTTTCCAAAGTAAATTCTCGAAAAATCCTTGTTTTCCTTTTCCTGCGGCAACTCACAAAGTTTCGTTATGTAGATTGCCTTCTCCATTCTTCATCACTTCGGGATAATAGCACATGATAACTCTGCATGGACGTCCATAGATCCGACTGTAGAGTTGACGAGTCACCTTTCTGAATTCTTCCCGGGACGGATTGTTTTTCAAAAGGTCCAGTAACATACGAATGAATTTTATATCCACGATTTTCTTGGGTGTGGGATATCCGCGGCCGACAATTTTAACGTAGTCTAAACCAAACTCGTTGAATTCGTAGAGTGCACATGCCCCACATGGGCGGTCATCTATGTGGAATCGTTCCCAGACCTTTTGTCTTACACCCGCCACTATCTTTTTTTCATCGTTCTCGGCGGATTCAACATAGACTTGATATGGCAACATGCACGCGTTGTGGAACATTGGGTCCTGCGAGGAAAAATGCATAAATGTGCAGAAGCCATCTATGTTGGCGCATTTTGAGTTGAGTATGAAAACGCCCAATTCAACGTCTGAGGTTTCGCGGCAAATTTCGCCGATTTCCCCTAGTGTGAGATGTCTAGGCAACTGCACCCTTGAAACTCCAAGCTCCCGATAAAAGTTTACGGCTTCAGAGTTGAAAGCTACGCCGCCCGTGCTAACATGAATTTTAACGCCTACACTCATTTCATTCAGTGTCAAAAGCAGCCCTAAATCAGAAACGATAAAGGCGTCTACGCCAGTGTCAAGCGCCTTCTCTATAAATTTTAAGAGTAGGGGATACTGCTCCGCCGTGTAGTAATGTTCGTTTATGGTTAAATTTACGGAAACACCATAGGAATGGGCGATTTCTACGCATTTCTTCAACTCATCGAACGATTTGAGGTTGGCTGTCGGAGAAGGCCGCCGGTTTAATGCGGCTACAGGGTATTTAAGCAGCCATTCACGCCATAAAACCCCGCAGTAAAGCTCATCAGCCCCCGCCCTAATTAATTCCTCTGCCTCCTCAGCCTTGTCCACCGGAGCCAAAATCTTGATCATAAATGTTCACACATGGAATATTATATCACGACAATCTTCTTAAAACTTTGATTTGAACAACCATTTCAAGAAGCTTCTTAACGAGATGAGAAAGCAAAGATTCATCAACCGATTGAGGTGACGGTAATGAAAGAAAAAGTTTGATTTGAAAATAGTTTAGAATGCTAACGGCCGCGTAAACGTTGAATTTCTTCCCGCGAAAAACGTATTCGATGGGTATGCGGTGGAACTTGATGTCCCACACTTGTGTATTTTGGCGCAAAAAGAATGTGGCCCCAGAGGAATGGTTTATTCACCCTCTTGATTACAATTGGGCCGTGGGGCAAACCTTTAGGAACATAAACCAGCGATGTGTTTTCAATTATGTGTTTTTCCTTTTCCTCGCCTAGATAGAGTTCGATTTCCGCGTCAAATTCAAAGAAGTTCGCTGGATTGCCGCCCAAAATAAACAGAATTTCATCTACATCGTGCCAGTGAGAGCTATCCGCCATGGTGTGCGGCTCTGTAACATATATAAGTTGGAAATCCGCCGGAAATCCGGGAAGGCCTATAAAACATTCTTCATGTCCACATGCGTGAACGCTGGGAAATCCTCGAATGTTTTCTAATGGCTCCTTTATTATGTATTTTCCATACTTTGTTTCGCTCATTTTCCTCAACGTCCGCGAATAAATAAAAGGAAATTATTATTTAATTGTTATTGTTATGGATTATTTAATTGTTATGGAGCCTTTGAAACCTAAAAAGCCTGCTTGGACTCTTTAAAATTTTTAAGCCATGTACAAAAGGCATATTTGCATCTTTTGTTTATTGAGTGGGAAAACGGAGAATGCCTTTGAATAGAGACGTTAAAGTTATTGCGTTGGTTTCGGCTGTTGTTGGTTTTTGTAGCGGAATGTCTGGACTGCTCTTCACCCTATACATCGATTATCTCCAAATATCCCTTCCAATAATGGGAGTTATGTTCTCAGTTTCCGGGCTTGTCGCCTTTTTCGTAATGATTTTCATCGGCGTGCAATGTGACGTGTGGCGAAGAAAACTCGTTTATTCCGCTGCATTGCTTCTGAACTCAATTTCCACGTTCTTTACATCATTTTTGAGGGATGTTTGGGAGCTGACCGCAGTTAGAATCACGGACAACATTGGGGTTCAAACAAGGATGACTGTTCATTCAACATTGATCTATGAGCATGTCAAGGTTGGCTATGCTAAAATCATCGCGAGAATTCAAGGTTTAGAGTTTACATTCAGCGGTGTCGGATTTTTAGCGGCTGGCTCCTTGCTGCTTTATTTGGGTTTCCAAGGCTCCTTCATTTCTTTAAGCCTTATGTTGCTTGGAGCTCTTTTGCTTTTCCAGCTTATGAAAGAACCTGTTAGACCAAAGGTTAAAAGAAAAAGCATTTGGGAAACATATAGGTTTGACATAAACAAGCAGCTGAAGATTCTATGCGTTTTTAACCTGTTGAACCAGTTTGGCTTCGCAATCTGTCACACGTTCTTCGTTTTCATCCTCTTCTTTGCAAAGAAGTTCATGCTAGACCCCCAAACGCTTTCAATTGTGTTAGCTTTGCACAACTTCACTTTCGGCATACCAATGTTTGTTGCAAGCAAACTCTACGCAAAGAAAAACGTAAACTATAAGAGAATGTTTATGATTGGCAATATGCTTACTGGGCTGCCCCATATTTTAGCTGCCGTCATTCCAAGCTTGATTCCAGCGGCAGCAATCTGGTTTCTCCATGACATAATCGGCGCCTCAATATCGGCGCCTGCGCAACAGACCCTCATGCAGGTTTACTCAAGAGACGAACAAAGGGCAAAGGACGTTAACATGACATCAGTGTTCGGGTCAATCGGCATGATAATCGGTCCAGTCATAGGCGGTTTTCTGGCAGGAATAGACATCAGCCTGCCCTTCCTCGTCGGCGGCGCCATAGTAGTCGCATCAACCATCTTCATAATACCGCTAAAAACCACAGACGCCCCATAAAAAGAGCATTGAAAACGAGGGCTCCTAAGAAAACTGGTAAAGGACGCCATTTCACTGTTGTTAAGGTCCCCCTTTGTGACGCCTTATACTTGCTGAAGCCCTTTTGCCACACTATTCTGTACTACCCGAAAAGTTCGCCTGAACTTTAAAGGAGAATGAAAGATTT